>CANPYA010000099.1 GCA_947587565.1 uncultured Bacilli bacterium
GTTGACTGGGGGGGGTAATATTTTATAATAAAATCATAGGATAGAAGATGTGTCTTATGATGAAGAAAAATAAAAATTTATTGATAATTTTAGTTATAGGAATAGTACTAATTGTTAGTATGTTTTTTGTGTTTAATAAAAAAGAAGAATATAAAGAATTACCCAAAGTTAAATTAAAAGATAGTATCAATACTAGTGGACTAGCCATAATGGTAGAAAGTGATTATAAAGCCGAAAAATATACCCAATGGGAAAATAAAGAATTTCCAACTGATGGTTATACATTAAATAGAATTAAAAGTGGTTGTGTAGATAAGAATGGTAATAATATAGATGCTTTAACTTATAATGAAAATAATAAAACCATAAGTATAAAAACTAAACAAAGTGTCTATTGTTATCTTTACTATGATAGTTTATTTAAAGGTAAAGGAACAGAGCAAGAACCATATGAAATAAATTATATAGAAGATTTAGTAAGATTATCTAATTCAGTAAATAAAGATAGTAATACATATAATAGTAAATATTTTGTTCTAAAAAGAAATTTAGATTTTAATGAAAATGACAGTTATATGAAATATAATGATACCGGATTTGGCGATATCAATGGAGTATCAGGAGTAGAAGGAATAAAAGATGAACTTACCAATCAAGAAGGAAAAGGATGGACACCAATAGGAAGTACTGATATAATTTCTTTTCAAGGGATATTTGATGGAAAAGATAACACATTAAGTAATATATATATTAATAATAGTACTGCAAGTGCATCAATGGGATTGTTTGGAGTCCTCAAAAATGCTACTATAAGTAATTTAAAAATAAATGGAACAATAAAATCAAGTGTAAATGCCAATATGGGAAGTATAGTAGGAAGAGTATATGGTAAAAGTACATTCCAAAATATAGAATCAAATACCAATGTAACTGGTATACAAGGAAGTGGTTCCATTGGTGGAATAATTGGCTCAACAAGTGATGATAATGGAGATTTTACTTTAACAAATTTAATAAATCGTGGCACAATAAAAGAAGGAAATTCTACCGCTGGAATAATTGCTTGGGCAGATGGTATAAATGCAATAATAGAAGATTGTCATAATTATGGAGAAATATCTCAGACTGGTTCATCAAGTCGAGCCGGTGGTATAATAGGAGCAACATCAAATACAGCAAATATTACAGTAAAAATAAATAATTCATCAAATGAAGGAAATATTTCAACATTAAATCGTTCAGGAGGAATAGTTGGCCTCATTAATTCAGAAACATTAGATTTCACTATAACAAAGTCGTTTAATACAGGAAAAATAACAGGAAATAACTACTCAGGTGGCTTGATTGGGTATGCTTCTAGTAGTACTTATACCATAACTGAATCTTACAATAATGGTACAATATTAGGGAATTCATATACAGGCGGATTAGTTGCTTATGTGAGTAAAGGAACATTAAACATAAACAATTCATCAAATGAGGGAAAAGTATTGTCAAGTAGTACTTCTGGTTCTTCTTATACTGGTGGTTTAATTGGTTATGCACATAATAATGTCACAGAAGTCAATGTAACGGATTCTCATAATACAGGAGAAATAACAGGAGAAATAACAGGAGGTTCATATACAGGTGGCCTAATTGGATATAATAATAGTACTAATAGTACTATAACAAGATGTTATAATGAAGGAACAGTAACAGGGACTGGATCTTCTGGTGGCGTTATTGGGTATGGTTATAGTACTTGTACAATAACAGAATCTTATAATACTGGAGAAATATCAGGTGGTTGTACAGGTGGCCTTATCGGGCAACAAAGAATTGATGCTACCATTTCTGAATCCTATAACATTGGAACAGTAACAGGAAATGGAGAGACTGGTGGCCTGATCGGGTATGGTTATGGTTATGGTACTTTTATAATAACAGAGTCTTATAATGAAGGAAATGTATCGACTAGTAGTAGTGCTGGCGGAGGAATCTTTGGTTTTGCTGATTCTCAATATGGTTTGTTATTCATAAATTATTGTTTTAACACTGGGCAAATTCAATATGTTGGAAATGATGTTTCTAGTTCCATAGCTGGTATTGTGGCAGCTAATTACTCTCCAACATTTATATTAAACTCTTATAATATTGGTTCTTTATCGAATTCTTATGATAGGGAAAATTTAACAAGTGGAATTGGTGCTGAAATGCAAAGAAAATCAATTGTAATAAATTGCTATAATGGTGGGACAATATCTAGTGGATATATAGTCACTGGATTAGCAAATGCTAACCAATCATCTTCTAGGATAAAAATATATAATGCATATAATCGAGGTTCAATTACAGGCACAATTACTAATGGAATTGAATATCATGAATATGATGGAACTTATGAAGGTCAATATACTTATGATATGCCAAGTACAGGACAAGAATTTGTAGATACATTAAATAGTAATATAGATAAAATAGATTTAAGTAGTATAGATAGTAGTTTAGCAGAATATACATTATGCAGATGGAAATTAGGTGAAAGTGGTTATCCAGAACTTGACTGTTAATTAATTCTTTTTACATACAAATAGAGAGCAAAAAAACACTCTCTATTTTTTAACCCATTATTTGGCCACCATTGACATGCATAATTTGACCTGTTACATAACTAGAATCATCACTTGCCAGAAAGACAAAAGTTGGACCTAATTCATAAGGCATAGCCATTCTTGCCATCGCCGCATCGGCACCTAAAGAAGGAATCTTTTCTTTTTCCCAACAAGCTGGTTGTAATGGTGTCCAAAAGTATCCTGGCGCAATTGCATTTACCCGAATATTTTTAAGAGCTAAATTTCTGGCTAAGGCTCTTGTAAATCCAACAATCGCCGCTTTCGTCGTTACATAATCAATTAACTGGGGTTCACCATAAAAGGCTGTAACAGAACTTAAGTTGATAATGGAATCCCCACTATGTAAATAAGGAAGAGTGGCTTTCGTTAAATAAAACATGCCATAGACATTAACCTGCATTGTATAGTCAAATTGTTCATCACTAATACATTCTAAACTATCTTGATGGTATTGGACACCAGCATTATTGACTAAAATATTAATTTTTCCAAATTTATTAATCGTTTCTTGAACTATTTCTTCACAAAATTCTTTTTTGGAAATATCCCCTTTAAGTAAAAGACAAGTGCCTCCTAAGGATTCAATATATTCTTTGGTATCTTTAGCATCTTTATCTTCATTTAGATAGGGAATAACTACTTTAGCGCCTTCTTTTACAAAATAAATCGCTGCGGACCTGCCAAGACCACTGTCGCCACCCGTAATAATGGCTACTTTGTCTTTTAACTTGCCACTACCTTGATATTTCGGATCATCAAAAATAGGTAACGGATGCATTAAATATTCCATTCCTGGTTGCTCGTCTTGTTCCTCTGGTGGCGCCACAATCTTATATTTCGTACATTTAAACCCCACATCTTTAAAATACTTGTAATAGGTATTGCCAAATTCATAATCAAAATTCATTTTATCCCAACTTTCAATAGTAATTTATGTTAAATGCCTAAGTTGGTTACATAAAATAAACAATATATACCATAATAAAAATGGTGAAGATTATGCCTAATATCCATAGTAGTATATCCTTCGGTTTAGTAAATATTCCGGTTGTTATGAATCCGATCATTAGAAATAATGATACTTCTTTTAATCAACTTCATAAAAAATGTTTACACCGGATTAATTATGTGAAATATTGTGAACATTGTAAAACGCAAGTTAAAGAAAAAGATATTATTAAAGGATATGAATATGAACGAGATAAATATTTAACATTTCCAAAAGAAGAATTAGATAAATTAAAACCGGAGAATGAAAAAGAAATTGAAATTGTATCTTTTATTGATATGAAAGAAATAGATCCCGCTTATTTTGAAAAAAGTTATCTTTTAGAAACGGAAAAGAAAAGTAAATCTTATAGTCTTTTTTGTGAGGCCTTAAAAAAAGTTAAAAAAGTAGCTTTAGCCAAAACTGTTATTGGGAGTAAATTTTATTATTGCATTTTAAGATTAAGCAATTTTGGTATCATTATGACAACTTTATTTTTTAAAGAAGAAGTAATATTACCAGAAGAAGAAAAAAGTAATGCGGAAGTGAACCCAAAAGAATTAGATTTAGCGATTAAAATTATTGAAGAGCGGAAAGGTAAATTTGAACCCGATAAATATCAAGATGAATACCAAGATAATATTAAAGATGCGATTAATGATAAATTAAATGGTAAAGAAATAAAGAAGGTTAAAAAGATGCAAAAGGAACAAGTTAGTGATTTACTAGAAGCTTTAGAAAAGAGTTTGAAAAAGAAATGAGTATATGGCAAGAAAGAAAATGGGTTCCGATGTTATTAAAAGAAATACCCAAACCTTTTGATTCCAAAGATTATATTTATGAATTAAAGTTTGATGGTATTAGGGCTGTTGTTTTTGCATCCCCTAGTAAAGTAGTAGTTCAAACGAGAAAAAAACAAGATGTCAGTGCTTTATTTCCAGAACGATGTAGTAAACTAGATGTGGGAAAATGAAATTTTTCTAAAATAAAAGAGAAAACACTCAAAATTTTAAAAACAGTT
>CANPYA010000100.1 GCA_947587565.1 uncultured Bacilli bacterium
TATAAATAGTCCCCTTAAAAATTGCAAAATTAAAATCCCGAATAAAAAAAATCGGGAAGTTAAATAAAAAGTTTACACGAATTTATAATAAAAAATTTTAAAAAAAATGTTGACTGGGGGGGGTAATATTTTATAATAAAATCATAGGATAGAAGATGTGTCTTATGATAAAGAAAAATAAAAATATATTTATATTTTTAAGTATGGGATTAGTACTAGTAGTTAGTATGTTTTTTGCGTTTAGCAGCAAAAAAGAATATCATGAACTTCCAAAAGTTAAAATAAAAGAACCATTAAATAATAAACAATTTGCTTTGATGCTAGAACAAGCTAATGGGGAATATAAAGAAAGTACTGGGGAATTTCCAACCGAAGGATATGTATTCAGCGAAAGTAAATCAGGATGTACGGATATAAATGGTAAAGTAATTGATGGAGCCTTAAGTTATGATTATGAAACCTACACAGTATTATTAGATACAAGTAAAACAAGTTATTGCTATTTATATTATGATATCGAACCAAATATAAAGTATTTAAGAGAAAAAGATACTGATAATCATTTAACAAGTGAATTAGCGGGTGGATTATATAGATATCAAGGATTAGTTGAAAAAGATGATGCCGGTAATGTAACAGAGGATGTAGAAAATTATCTTTGTTTAGGCAGTAATTGTAGTGAATATGGAGAAAATTTATATCGGATAATTGGAATAAATGCTAAAGGAGAACTTAAAATTATTCAAAGAACCTCAACAAAAAAAGCAAAATGGTGGAGTGATAATACAACTGATATTAAATGGCCCGATAGTGATGTTTTTCATTATTTAAATGATAATGGTCAAGTTAGTGGATTTTATAAAAATGAAACATCTTTTTTGGATAGTTTAAATGCTGATGTTAAGGAATATATTATAAATCATCGTTGGCAATATGGTGATGTTGGTTATGAAGATAATCGTGCTCAAAAATATAATGGCTATATAATGTACGAAATTGAAAATGGGCGATTAGAATCCCAACATACAATTGAAACAGATGATGAGTTAGGATATGCAGTTGAAAATTATACTTGGAATACCCAAGAAGACTATGTTGATGCTCCTATCGGGTTAATGTATATGCATGATTATGATTTTGCCTATCCGGGAGGAATAGGTGCTTATACTACATCACGAAATTCATGGATTTATATATCCAATAATGTTTCTGAAGATACAATAGTAACCCATGAAATCTTTATGACAAGGTTTGGCTATAGAGATTCTCATTACTATGCAACAGTGTATATTCGTGGTAAAAATTATCCTAGTGGTAATCCAGGTTATTTAGGTGGGGTAGCTATTAACGATGAAGATAATATTCGGCCAGTATTTTATCTAAGTAATAATATCAATTTATCGGGTAGTGGAACTTTAGATGATCCTTTCAAAATCTTTTAAATTACTACACATTTTTAATTTTTAATTGCTAATAAATTTTTTTAAGTGTATAATAAAAATCATGAAAAGAAATGAAGTAGATAGAAGTAAATTAAGTCCGATGATGAAACAATATATGGAAATAAAAGATCAATATAAAGATGAACTTTTATTTTTTCGCCTTGGGGACTTTTATGAATTATTTTTTGAAGATGGGGAAACAGCTGCGCGGGAATTAGAACTTACCTTAACTGGAAAATCTGCGGGACTAGATGAAAAAGTACCAATGTGTGGTGTTCCTTATCATGCAGTTAAAGGTTATTTAGAAAAACTTGTAAATAAGGGTTATCGGGTAGCTATCTGTGAGCAATTGGAAGACCCAAAAACCGCCAAAGATACCGTTAAAAGAGGTGTTATCGATGTTGTCAGTAAAGGAACAATTACCGATTTTGAACTTTTAGATGAACATAAAAATTCTTATATTGCCAGTATTTTAGAGTTTAGTGATATTTTTGTCATTACTTATGCCGATATTACAACCGGGGAATTAAATAGTTTAACTATTCCCAAAAAAGAAGATGTCTTAATTAGTGAAATATTAAATTTAGGTATCAAAGAAGTTATTTTACTCGATAATTCGAATGTTCAATTAGTAGATTTACTTAAAAATAAATATAATATTGAAGTTGTTTTTAGTAGTGAGTATTATTCTGATGAAATAACTTTTTTAAGTAATCTTACTGATGCCCGAATGAAAGCCGGCGTTAATCATTTATTTTATTATTTAGTCGTTCGGGAATTAAAAACGATTAGTCATTTTAATGAATGTAAAGTAATTACGAAAACGGATTATTTAGAGATGGATATTCATTCCGTAAGAAACTTAGAATTATTTGAAACGATTCGCCTTAAAGACCGGACTTATTCCCTTATTTGGCTTTTAGATAAATGTAAAACCGCCATGGGTTCAAGAAAACTAAGAAATTTCTTAATGTATCCTTTAAAAGACATCGATGAATTAAATAAAAGATATGATAAGATTGAAACTTTAAACAATAATTTTATTTTAAAAGATGAATTAAAAGGTTTATTATATGAAATTTATGACTTGGAAAGACTATGTGGGAAAATTACCACGGGGAGTGTTAATGGAAGAGACTTATTACAATTTAAAAATAGTTTAAAAGTTTTACCAAGAATTAAAGAAATTATTGAAGAGTTAGGTTTTTCTGAAAATTTAGAAACCCATCCGGAAATTTATGAATTACTGGAAGAAGCCATTTATGAAAATCCCCCAGTAGGGGTAAAAGAAGGCTCTCTTATTAAAGAAGGCTATAACAAAGAGTTAGATGAATTAAAAAGTATCCGAAGTGGTGGTAAAGATTTTCTAGTTACTTTTGAACAAAAGATTAAAGAAGAAACAGGTCTTAAAAATTTAAAAGTTGGTTTTAATAAAATATTTGGTTATTTTATTGAAGTATCCAAAGCTCAAGCTAAAGAAGTTCAAGAGAATTTTGGCTGGGAAAGAAGACAAACTTTAACGAATTATGAAAGATTTATTTCACCCGAATTAAAAGAAAAAGAAGCCCTTATCTTAAATGCTGAAGAAAAAATTATTGAACTAGAATACAACTTATTCGTGGAAGTTAAAAATATCATTAAAAAAGAAGTTTTAAAGATAAAGAAAACAGCAGATATTATTAGTGAACTTGATGCGATTTTAGCATTATCTATTTGTAGTGAAGAGTTAAATTTAGTTAGACCTAAATTAAATAACGAGAAGAAATTAGAGATAATTGAAGGTAGACACCCGGTTGTCGAAATTGTGAGTGGCGATTTATATGTCGCGAATGACTGTATAATGAATGAAAAAGCCGAAACGTTGCTTATTACGGGACCTAACATGAGTGGTAAATCAACTTATATGCGCCAAGTAGCGATTATTATTTTAATGGCCCAAATGGGTTCTTTTGTTCCTGCTAAAAGTGCAAACTTACCAATTATCGATAAAATATTTACCAGAATTGGGGCTTCTGATGACTTAGTATCCGGCGAATCAACCTTTATGGTCGAAATGAAAGAAGCTCGTAATGCTTTAGTTAATGCCACACCAAATAGTTTAATTATTTTTGATGAGTTAGGACGCGGTACCGCTACTTATGATGGAATGAGTTTAGCCCAAGCCATATTAGAATATATTAGTGATAATATTCATGCTTTAACACTATTTTCTACCCATTATCATGAACTCACAGGACTAGAGAAAAAATATAAAACGATTAAAAATGTTCATGTCTCAGCGATTGAAGAAGAAGGTAAAATTACTTTCTTACATAAAGTTAAAGATGGATCAATTGATAAAAGTTATGGTATTCATGTCGCAAGACTTGCGGATATGCCCGAAGATTTACTTGAAAGAGCTAGTGAAATCTTAAAAGAATATGAGAGTGGTAGTAAAAAGATGGCAAAAGAAGAAAGTAAAGTCCAATTATCTTTTGATTTTGAAGAAAAAGAACGAGCAGAAGATAATGAATTAAGGCAAAAAATTAATGCGATTGATCCACTTAATATGACACCACTTGATGCTTTAAATTACCTATATGAATTAAAACAAAGTATTAAAAAATAATTACTAATTATATAGTAATTTTTTTTCGTATTTGATATAATTAGAAAGACGGAGATGTAATTATGGCTAAAACAAGAAGTGAATTAAGAGAAAAATGTATGATTATTTTATATCAATGGGATATTTATCAAAATAATAAAAGCAAAGTGGATATTGATGAAATAATTAAAGATAATTTAGATATTGAAAATGATTTTGTTAAAGATATTGTTTATGGCGTTATTACGCATATGAATGAAATAGATGAAATAGCGAATAGTTTAATGAAAGATTGGGATATTACAAGAATTGATAAAACAGGGGCCGCTATATTAAGAATGGGTATTTTTGAAATTAAATATACTGATACTCCTGAAATAGTCGTTATTAATGAAGCTGTGGAACTAGCTAAAAAGTATAGTGATGATAGTGTTCGCAAGATGATTAATGCTGTTTTAGATAAGGTTATTAAAGAATGAATTTAAATGCCACTGATTTTGAAATTATAAAAAAATTAGGTTATCCTAAA
>CANPYA010000101.1 GCA_947587565.1 uncultured Bacilli bacterium
ATGGTGTCGCTAGAGATGCCGGTAACAGAAGTAAAGTTGCGGTATATTCAACTAATGAAAGAATTGATGCTATCGGAGCTTGTATTGGGGAAAAAGGAAGTCGAATTGGTAGTATCTTAAAAGAATTAAATGGTAATATTCCAAAGGATAGTAAAGATAATGTTGGTGAAAGGATCGATTTAGTATTATATGATGAAGACCCTAATGTCTTTATTGCTAATGCTTTAAGTCCTGCTAAAAATGTTATTGTTAATATAACTGACCCAGAGAAAAAAGAGGCTTTAGCAATTGTTAATGATGATAATTTAAGTTTAGCCATTGGTAAAAAAGGTAGTAATATTAGACTAGCTAGTAAACTAACAAAATATAAATTAGATATTAAAACCCTATCTCAAATTAATGCTGAAGGAAATAAAGAAGAATAGGTGATTTTACTTGAAAAATAAAAAAATTCCTATGCGGACTTGTGTTGTTACTAAAGAAAAATGTGAAAAAAGAG
Organism: uncultured Bacilli bacterium; assembly: GCA_947587565.1. Classification (GTDB taxonomy): domain Bacteria; phylum Bacillota_I; class Bacilli_A; order RF39; family UBA660; genus SIG200. Next base: position 500 of record CANPYA010000101.1, read on the forward strand.
ATTTAATCAGAGTTGTAAGAACACCAGAAGGAATAGTGGTAGTTGATCCTACCGGGAAACAAAATGGTCGAGGGGCTTATTTAAAGAAAGATGCGGAAGTATTTAAAAAAGCCAAGCAAAGTAAAATATTAGACCGTATATTAGAAGTAGAAGTTAATGAAACAATATATGAAGAATTAAATAATTTATTAAAATAAGAAAGGAGATTTATATGACTGTTAAAGAATATGCTGAAAGTATTAATTTATCTGTTGCCGAAGTTTTAAAGAAATGTCGGGAACTAGGTATTAAAGCCAATAATGCAGATGATGTTTTAATTGATGATGATGTCATAAGTCTAGATTATACTTTAAATTTAATTAGTACTGATGAAGAAATTACTTATGATGAAGATGAACTTGTGGAAAATGCCGCCATGGATATTATGGAAAGTAAAAATATTAGTGAATCTAATACATCGAAGAAGCAAAAGTTAAAGAAAAAAGATAAGACTTTAGAAAATAAAGAAAATTATCAAATGCTTAAAAAAGAAATGTATAAGCATAAAGAAAAATTAATGAGTAATTCAACAGTTAATGAAGATATCGTAATTTATAAACAAGGAATGAGTGTAGCAGAACTTGCCGAGGAACTTAATGTAAGTGGCACTGATATTATAAAAAAGTTAATGTCTTTAGGATTAATGTTAAGTTTAAATGATAAAATTGATTTTGAAAATGCCGAAATTGTGGTTTTAGATTATCATAAGACTTTAAAGAAAGAAGAAACCCAAGACTTAGCCAATTTTGAAGAATATGAAATTATTGATAAAGAAAAAGATTTAGTTAAAAGACCGCCAATTGTTACAATTATGGGGCATGTTGATCATGGTAAAACAACCCTTTTAGATTATATTCGTCATTCTCATGTTGTCGATCACGAATTTGGGGGAATTACCCAACATATTGGAGCTTATCAAATTGAACATAATGGTAATAAGATAACTTTTATTGATACACCGGGACACGCAGCTTTTACCGAAATGCGAGCTAGAGGAGCTAGTGTTACGGATATTGTAATTATAATTGTGGCTGCTGATGATGGAGTTATGCCCCAAACTAAAGAAGCAATTGATCATGCTAAAGTAGCGAATGTACCAATTATTGTGGCCGTTAATAAAATTGATAAACCAGATGCTAACCCAGAAAGAATTTTAACTGAGATGGTTGAAAATGGCATTACGCCAGAAGAATGGGGTGGTGATGTGCCATTCATAAATATTTCCGCCAAAACGGGTGAAGGTATTGACCTTTTATTAGAAACTATTGAAACTATTGCGGAAGTTAATGGTTATAAAGCTAATCCAAATCGTTATGCGACTGGTACAGTTATTGAATCAAGACTTGATAAAAATATTGGAGGTATTGCCTCATTCATTATCCAAAATGGTACTTTAAGAATTGGCGACCCAATTGTAGTTGGCGAATATTTTGGTAAAGTTAGAACCATGAAAAATGATTTAGGAGAATCAATTGTCGAAGCCGGTCCATCTACTCCGGTAGAAGTTACGGGTATTTCCGAAAATCCTGAAGCTGGAGACAAATTTATGGCTTTTGAAACTGAAGCAAAAGCGAAAGAAATTGCTAGTAAAAGAAAAAATATTAGTGCTTCCAAATATAAAACTGATGTCGTATCTTTAGATGACTTATTCAAGAAAATTGAATCCGGAGTTAAAGAAGTAAATGTCGTTTTAAAATGTGATGTAAGAGGTAGTGAAGAAGCTGTTAAGAATGCTTTAGAAAAAATTCATATTGGTGATGTTGTTGTTAAAGTAATTAGAAGTGGTATTGGAACAATTACCGAAAGTGATGTTGTTTTAGCAAATGCTTCTGATGCTATTGTAATTGGATTTAATGTCGTCCCAAGTAATATTACTAAAGAAGTAGCTAAAGAATATAATGTTGATATTCGGCTTTATACCATTATTTATAAATTAGTCGAAGATATGGAAAATGCTATTCAAGGTATGCTTGATCCGGAATATGAAGAAAAAACGATTGGTACTGTAGAAATAAGACAAATCTTTAAATTCTCCAAGATTGGTAATATTGCGGGTTGTTATGTAACTGATGGTATCGTTAAAAATGGCGCGAGTGTTAAAGTTATTCGAGATGGAATTATTCTAAAAGAAGATAAGATTGCATCTTTACAAAGAGGTAAAGAATCTGTTAAAGAAATGAAAAAAGGTTTTGAATGTGGTCTTACTTTAGAGACATTTAATGATATTAAAGAAGGCGATACTTTAGAAGTCTTTGAATTAGTTGAGGTTAAAAATGGCAAGTCACAAGATTGAAAGAATTGCTAGTGATATTATCAAATATTTAGGTAATATTATGTATACAGAAACGGATGATGAATTACTTAAAAGTGTTACTTTAACCGCCGTAGATGTAACAAAAGATTTAAGTTATGCTAAAGTATATTTTACCTCTATTAGTGAACTTACCCATAAAGAGTTAGAAAAAGAGTTAAATGAAGCGGCACCATTCTTAAGAGGTAAACTTGCTAAAGTTTTAGAAGTTCGTAATATTCCGGAATTAAAATTTATCTATGATGAATCGATTGAATACGCTAATAAAATTGAAGGCATAATTAATAAAATTCACGAAGATTAGAGGTTTAAATGACTAATTTTGGAATTATAGTAAATAAAGAAAAAGATTATACAAGTAGAGATGTCATAAATAAATTAAACAAAATATTAAATACGAAAAAAATTGGTCATACAGGAACACTTGATCCTTTAGCGGAAGGTGTTCTTGTTTGTTTAGTTGGTAAATATACTAAATTAGTGTCCTATATTATGAGTACGGAAAAGGAATATGTGGCTAAAATCAAACTCGGAATTAAAACTGATACTTTAGATATTACAGGAAATGTTATTGAAGAAAGTACACCTAAAGAATTAACTGAAGAAGAAATAATCAATGTAATAAACGGTATGAAGGGTGAATTTCAACAAACTATTCCTTTGTATTCTGCTAAACATGTAAATGGTAAAAGATTATATGAATATGCGAAAGATAAGGAAGAAGTAGAACTTCCCCAAAATACAGTAATGATTAAAGATATTGAATTTATTAGTTATGAAGATAATACAATTACTTTTAAATGTTTAGTTAGTAAAGGAACTTATATCAGAAGTTTAATTGCAACGATTTGTGATAAATTAAATGTTTTAGGAGTTATGAGTGCCTTAACAAGAACTAAACAAGGGAAGTTTAAAATTACAGATGCTTATACCTTAAATGATATAACTAAAAATAATTATAAAAAATTAAATATTGAAGACTTATTAGATGTTAGAGTAATTGAATTAAATAAAGATATCGAAAAATTAGTTTATAATGGTAATAAATTAGTATTGGATTTAGATGGTTTAATTTTATTTAAGAAAAATAGCGAAGAAATTGCTTTATATAATTTTGAAAATGGAGAAGGAAGAGTAATTGTTTTACTTACAAATTAAAAGATTGGTTTAAAATTTGACCAATCTTTTTGCATGTTTGATATAATAAAAAAACTAACTATAATGATATTAGTTGTCAGATACTATGCTTATTATCGTGATAATCATTCTGGCTTTATTATTATAGTTAGTTTGAAAAATAAAACGCTAAATGCGTCTACAATGCGAGGCATTACCTAATCCGGTAACACACTTCATTT
>CANPYA010000102.1 GCA_947587565.1 uncultured Bacilli bacterium
GAATAAGATATGGGGTCTAAAACATTTAAAAATTTAGATGAGCAAATTGAAATATTACAAGGAAAAGGCCTAGTTATAGATGATATTGATTATGCTAAAGAAGTTTTACTTAGAGAGAACTATTTCTTTTTAAGTGGTTATAGGCATTTATTTTTAAGAAAAGATGGGAGCAGGAAATTTTTGTCCGGAACCAATTTTAGAGAAATCTATGGTTTATTTAATTTTGACCGGCAACTAAGAAATATTCTTTTCAAAAATATTTTAATTGTGGAAAACAACTTAAAAAGTATTCTTTCCTATGTAATGAGTAAAAATCATGGTTTTAAAGAACAGAACTATTTAAATGCGGATAATTTTGTTAAAGATAATAGCAAAACCAGACAAATCAATGATTTACTAAGAAAGATGAAACGCCAGATAAGTGTTAATGGTAAACAGCACGCAGCGACTAGCCACTATATTAACAATTATGGTTACATTCCTTTATGGATTGTAGTAAAAGTTTTATCTTTTGGTATTGTTGGCGAGTTATATTCAATTTTACAAAGAGAAGATCAAGAAGAAATTGCAAATATTTATGGCATTAGAGTTCATGAATTAGTGGATTACTTACCAATTTTAGCTAATTATCGTAACCTATGTGCCCATGAAGATATTTGTTATAATAATCATACTCATAAGAAAATTGAACACACAAAATATCATGACATTTTAAATATTCCAATGGATGAAGAAGGCGATTATATATATGGTGTAAGTGATTTATTTGCTATTATTATAATATTAAAACAAATCTTAAAAGAAGAAGATTTTATTATGATGATGAATGAAATAAGTTATGAATTAGATGTTTTAGATGGTAAATTAGTAGCCATTGAAATAAAAGATGTTTTAAATGAAATGGGATTCCCATTAAATTATAAGGAGATAGTGAGATAATGAAACAAAGTTCAAATAAAAAAACAAGAATGGTTGTATATACCTTATTTATATTATTTTTAGGAATATTTTTAGCTTATGGAATTATTTATAAATTCCCGGCTTTATTTAAAGAAACAATAACCAAGATTGAAAAAGATGTTACAGTTACAGATGAAGGAATTGCCGATGCCGTAGAAAAAGTATATGATTCAGTGGTAATTGTCACTAATTATAAAGGAGATACCGCAAGATCTTTTGGTAGTGGGTTTGTTTATAAAGTAGAAAAAGATAAATTCTATATTATAACTAACCATCATGTAATTGAAAATGGGGATAATTTCAAAGTTACCTATAGTGATGGCGAAGTAGTTACTGCAAAACTTTTAGGTAGTGATAAATATGCCGATATTGCTTTATTAGAAGTTGAAGAAAAAGAAGGAATAAAACCTGTTGAGACTGGTAAAACGGAAACTTTAAGAGTCGGCGATACTACATTTACAGTGGGAGCACCTTTAGATAATGTTTACTCATGGACAGTCACAAGAGGAATTATTTCTGGTAAAGAAAGACTTGTCGAAGTACCTGTTGATAATGATGACTTTATTATGAATGTTTTACAAACTGATGCTGCTGTTAACAATGGTAATTCCGGTGGACCTTTATGTAATTCTAACGGGGATGTTATTGGAGTAATCTCTGCTAAGATAAGTTCTACTGGTGTTGAAGGAATGGGCTTTGCTATTCCAATTGAATCTGCTATTGAAAAAGCTGAAGAAATTATTAATGGTGAACATAGTGAATTCCCTTACTTAGGTATTTCCAGAATTGATGTCGAAAGTAAAATGTCTGATTATCGCTATTACAATTTCTTTAAAGAATACAATATAACGGAAGGTGTCTTTGTTGCAGGTGTTGAAGAAGGTAGTGCTGCCGATAAAGGTGGAATTAAAGTTGATGATGTTATTATTGAAATAAATAATACTAAGATTAGTAATGCCGCTTATTTAAGATATGAATTATATAAACATAAAATTGGCGATACAATTAATGTTAAAGTTAATAGAAGAGGCAAAGAAGTTACTTTAAAAGTTAAATTATCTTCTAGTTTACCACAAGATTAAGGATCAATATGGAAAATAGTGTTAAAGTTAGTAAAAGAATATGTGCTTATTTATTAGATATATTATTTGTCTATGTTGTAATTAGTTTAATTGTGGGTATTAAATTTTTAAACCCAACTTATGATAAATATATGAAATACTATGAAAAATATAATACAGTAGCGGAAGAATTTTATAATGGTGATATAACTAGTGAAGAAATGTTAAAACAAAATAATGAAAATTTCTATTATGTTACTAAATATAGTGTTAGTTATAATGTTGTTATTGTTTTATCTATAATTGGTTACTTTGTAGTTTTTCAAAAATTTAATAATGGTCAAACACTAGGTCGAAAAATTATGAAAATAAAATTGGTTAGAGAAGATGATGAACCAGTAACTTTACTAGATACTTTTAAAAGATGTTTAAGTATGTATTATGTTTATCTTGGAAGTATTATTCCTCTCATATTAAATAGTATTTTAGTCTTTATAATTCCTAAAAGTAAATTCTTATATGTTAATATGGGAATAACTTATATTTTTGCAGGTATAGCAATTGCTTCTTTAATAATGATATGGGTTAGAAAAGATAAAAAAGGATTACAAGATATTATTAGTAAAACTAAAGTAGTTATGGAATAAATGTTAAATAGAATTAGAATAAAATATCTAATTTTATTTTTTAAAATTTCTAGAATAAAATTGACAATTATAGAATAAAAAAATTATAATGTATTTATAAGAATAGAGAGATGTTTTATGAAATTTAATTATAAACATGTATGGATATTTTTAAGCATAGGAATAGTAATATTAATTAGTATATTTTTTTCATTTAATAATTATCCTTCTTATAAAGAATTGCCTAAAGTAAAAGAAAAAGAACAAAATGAATTAGATTCTTTTGCTTTGATGTTGGAACAAGAAGATGGTAAATATATTCAAAGTAATAATGATTTACCAACAGAGGGTTATACTTTTAATCAAGAAAAAAGTGGCTGTGTTGATCTAAATGGTAAGATAATACCTGATGTAATAGAATATAGTTATGAAAATTATACTTTAACGCTATCTAGTTCTAAAAGTAGTTATTGTTATTTATATTACGATTTAGAACCTAATATAAGTTCTTTAAGAAAATATGATTATAATAAGACTTTGAGTAATGAAATTATTGATGGATTATATCGTTATCAAGGTGATGCTACAATTACTAATTTAAAATATAATAATGGAAATAGTGTGTACAAAATGTTAGTTGATGAAATAGAAAGTACAGATGAAATAAATAATTATATATGCTTAGGTGATGATTGTACAAAATATGGTAATGATATATATAGAATAATAGGAATTACTAGTAAAGGTGAATTAAAAGTGTTAAAGAAAACAGCTTTAGAAAGTTTTTATAAATGGTATACTGATAAAACAAGTAATATACCATATTCAGAAAGTTTATTATTCAAGGCTTTAAATTCTAATTCTGATTCTTTTCTAACAACATTAGATACTACTTTAAAAGATAATATAGTTGAATATAATTGGAAAGATGATATTATAAAAATTGATGAGGAAAAATTGCAATTGATTGATAATGCTATTGCTGAAACTGATTCTGAAAATGAAAGTGAATTAAAAAGACTTTACGATGAATATGAAAAAATATACTTAGATGCTTTTAAAAAAGAAAAAGAAGATGTTCAAAATAAAGTAAATGCTAAAATTGGATTAATAAGTATTACAGATTTTTGCAATAGTTTTAGTTCTTTCGATAAATGTTTTAGGTCTTTTATTGGCTTAAAAGTTGGAGATACTTCAATGTTACAAACTAATTGGATGAGTTTATCATCAAATGATCAAAAGGTAGGCTATGAATGGACAAATAATTATTATGGATATTTTAGTTTAAATGGTCTTCATATTGCTTGGTATGTTAGTAATGTCTCTTGTATTTATACTGGAGATATGCCAATGAATGGTTATTTAAGACCAGTATTTTATTTATCTAATAATGTAAGAATAATTGATGGAAATGGTAGTTTAGAAAATCCATTTAAATTAAATATATAAAAAAATTATTTTTCTAAAATTTTTGCTGTGTATTAGATTTGGGGTGATGGAGAAAAATTATAGTCGGAATAAATATCATATATGTTAATTGGAAAAT
>CANPYA010000103.1 GCA_947587565.1 uncultured Bacilli bacterium
TTTAATGAAATATTTTACTGAAAAGTATAATGGACAATTTAAAGAACAAAAGTAGTGATTAATATTCACTATTTTTTGATTTACAAATATTAACAATTTTCCCAACTGGGAAGAATGTTTAAAAATGTAAAGTGAAATATTTGGCAGTCAAAAAAGCAAAAATTGTTTTTTTAACATAAACATTAGAAATAGACCATTTTCCCCGTTTGGGGAAAATGGTAAGAAAATGTAAAGCTATCATTTATTAGAGTAATTATCAAATATAATATAGTGTTTACACTTATTAACAATTTCCCCACTTGGGGAAATTGTTTGAAAATGTAAACTAACATATTCAGAATTATAAACCTAATAACATTAAATAAAAACTTGTTATAAATTCTACTTTCTATTATAATATAATTTGAAAGGTGATTCTGATGGCTAATATAACATTACTTCCTGCTGATAGATATGTTGTGGTTAATAAAAGTATTTTATCAGATACTGATAGAAGTATCATCATTAATTTGTATGAGCCTTTAATGGGACCTTTAGCAGTTTCCCTTTATTTTACCTTGTGGAATGATTTAGGTTCTTTTAATTTAATGAGCCGAGATTTAACCCATCATCATTTAATGGTTGTTTTGAAATGCGGTATTGGCAATATTAAACTTGCTCGGGAATCTTTAGAATCTTTTGGCCTTTTAAAAACTTATGCTAAAGAAGGTAGTGTTAATGATTACATCTATGAATTATATTCACCACTTACACCTTTAGAATTTTTCAATCATCCTATTTTAAATGTTGTTTTATATAATAATGTGGGTGAAAGAGAATATGAATTATTAAAATCGATGTATCGTTTACCAAAAATAGATTTAAAAGAATATACGGATATTACTAAAAGATTAGATGAAGTTTATGATCCTTCTAAGTTTGCTTTATCAAATGATTTAATGGATAAAAAGACTAATAGTATTTTAGTGGATAATCGGATTAACTTTGATGAGATAGCAGCCTCTATTCCAAAAGGTGTTTTAAATGAAAGAGCTTTTAGTAAAAAGACAAGAGAACTTATTAATAATTTATCCTTTATTTATAATATCGATACTTTAAAAATGACGGAATTAATTCGGAGTGTCTTAAATGAATATGGTAATATTGATAAAAATGGTTTAAGAATTGTAGCCAGAAAAGATTATCAATTTAAAAAAGGTAGTTTACCAACCCTTATATATCGGACACAACCGGAATATTTAAAAAATCCTTTAGGAGATTCATCAAGAAAAGGAAGAATTATTACGGCTTTTGAAAATACAACTCCGCATGATTTTTTAAAAATTAAATTTCATGGGGCTGAACCTTTACCAAGAGATTTAAAACTAGTAGAACATCTAATGCTTGATTTAGAATTAACTCCGGCGGTAGTTAATGTCTTACTCGATTATGTTTTAAAGAAAAGTAAAAATAAATTAGTGCCATCTTATGTCGAGGTAGTGGCAGCCGAGCTTAAAAGAGCCAATTTAAAAACGGCGAGTGATGCCATGGAATACTTAGAAAAGCAATATAAAGATATTCAAAATAAAGAAGTTAAAGTAGTGGGTAAAAGAAAAGTGTATGATACCCCAGTTTGGTTTAATAAGAAGATTGAAGATGAAGATTTAACGCAAGAAGAAGAAGCCGAATTAAAAGATTTATTAAAGGAGTTTAAGTAATGGAAATTAAAGTAGAAAAAAATGTTAAAATTAAACAAGAAAAAGAGTATAATAAAGCCCTTTTAAATAATGATTATAAAGCTTTAGTTAAAAAATTAAAATTAAGTGAAGAAGAAGCCAAAAAGAATACCATAAAATTATATGATTCTTTAGAAGAACTAGCGAATTGTAAAAAATGTGATAATTTATACGAATGTAAAAATAAAGTTAAAGGACATGTCTTTTTTCCAGAAAAGAAAGAGAGTAATTTGCAATTTTCTTATATACCTTGTCGGTATCAAAAAGAAGCCATACGTCTAAGAGAATTAAAGAAAACCAATGAAAATATTTTAGATAGAGCAAGAATTAAAGATATTAAGATTACCAAAAATAGAGAAACAGTTATAAAATGGATTAAAAAGTATTATGATGAATATAATCCTTATACTACAAGTAATGGTCTTTATTTGCACGGTAATTTAGGAACTGGTAAATCATTTTTAATGGCGGCTTTAATAAATGAAATTAAAAATAAATTTGGAGTTAATACGGAAATTATTTATTTTCCCGAACTTTTAAGAAAGTTAAAAGATGACTTATATTTAGTAGGAGATAAATTAGATTATTTAGAAAGTGTCGATATTCTTTTATTAGATGATATTGGGGCCGAAAAAGTAACGGAATGGGGTCGAGATGAAATTTTAGGAACAATTCTACAAACTCGAATGAATAAAGGTAAACCAACATTCTTTACATCTAATTTAACTATTAGTGAATTAGAAAAATATTTATGTATTACTAAAGAAGCCGAAGATGAATTAAAAGCTAAAAGAATTATTGAAAGAATTAAATTTTTAACTGATGACATAGAATTATTAGGAAAAGATTATCGGGATAAAAAAGAAAATTAAAAATTTGTAAAAGTATGTTATAATAGATGATATGTTTGGGAGGTAATGGTAATGAGTCCAATAGAAGTATATAATGATATGAAAAGAAATTGCACTAAATTATTTCAAGAATTAGAACCTAAAATGGGTGGTGAAATTGAATTTGATGGTTTTCAACCATCTTTAAGCGGTTATTATTATTCAGGAAATGAGGATGCCGTTAAAAAAGGTCTACCTTTTTATATGAAATTTTATACTGATGGCTATTTAAGAATTTATGTCTGTACAGATATTTTTCATAAATCAACAGTTGGGGAAAGACTTGCGGCTTTAAGTGATTTTTATGAAGAGATAAAAGAAAGTTATGGTATGCCGACTATGTTTTATACAACTAAAGATGATGATGAAGAAAGTTTAATTATGGAATGGAGTTTTACAGATAAAGAAGAAGTAAAAAAGGCCATGCTTAATGGAACTTACTTTGATGATGAAGAAGTTGATAAATTAATATTCTTTGAAGAAAGTAGTGAATATCCACGTCTTCAAGAAATAAGAGATAAGGTAAGTGAAAATATTGGTTTGCCATATGAAATGCTACCTTTAGTAGATGAAAATGCTAGTGATTATTTTAAATTTAAAATTGATAAATATAAAGGTAAACATTTAAGTAGAAAGATAAATGAGTAGTTTAAAAAGGCTACTTTTTTAGTGTTAAAATTTTATTAAAACAAAAGTTCGTTTTAGTATTGACATTATAAAAAATCTAAGGTACAATTAAACTATCAGAGAGTTATGAAGGAGAATTTATGAAAGCAAAAGAAGTGAAAAGTACTGACAAAGCACTAGAACAAGTTTTAAAAGATATTGAAAAACAATTTGGTGCGAATGCCATTATGAAATTAGGGGCTGAAGATTATACTAAAATAGATGTTACTAGTACAGGCTCAATAGCCTTAGATGTTGCTTTAGGTGTTGGAGGATATCCTAAAGGAAGAATTATAGAAATATTTGGACCAGAGTCATCAGGTAAAACAACATTTGCGTTGCATGCTATTGCGGAAGTCCAAAAAAATGGTGGGAGAGCAGCGTTTATCGATGCTGAAAATGCTCTTGATCCGGTATATGCTAAAAATTTAGGTGTTAATATTGATGAACTTTTAATAAGTCAACCAGATTCAGGAGAACAAGCTCTAGAAATATGTGATGCTTTAGTTAAAAGTGAAGCGATTGATATTGTCGTTATCGATTCTGTCGCAGCTTTAGTACCACAAGCAGAAATTGATGGGGAAATGGGCGATAGTCATATTGGACTACAAGCCAGACTTATGTCCCAAGCCTTAAGAAAATTATCGGGAACCTTAAATAAAACTAATACGACAGCAATCTTTATCAATCAATTAAGGGAAAAAGTTGGCGTTATGTTTGGTAATCCCGAAACAACACCAGGTGGAAGAGCCTTAAAGTTTTATGCCTCAATTAGATTAGATATTAGAAAAGGAGAACAAATTAAACAAGGAGAACAAATTCTTGGTAATAAAACAAATATTAAAGTCGTTAAGAATAAAGTTGCCCCTCCTTTTAAAACTGCTTCCGTTGATATCATGTATGGCGAAGG
>CANPYA010000104.1 GCA_947587565.1 uncultured Bacilli bacterium
GTTCTTTCTTCTTCGACATTTGTTCGCTTATTTTTAGCAATATTTTTGTTGTATGACTTTCCTATTATATTAAAAAAGAAGCAATTTCTTACTCCTTAATTTATTTTTATTACTTCTTTACTACCATCTAAATATATTAAATTGTTATCTTTGATTTCTAAAACATCTTTGTAATCATTATAATTATCGATAACTTCCGTATCTAAATCATCAATATATTTTTCCATATCAAGAATGGCTATTTTATTATTCTCTTTTAAAAAGATAACATAAGTATTTTGATCTTGCTCCATAGCATAAACCTTTTTAATTTTACTATCTACTTTAACTTCATACCCTTTAATTTCATAACCATCATCATATATTTTAAAATAACTGGCTCTATCATAAAGAAGATTTAGTCGGTCTTGCAAATTTTTATTAGTGTTTAAATTACTAATTTCTTCTTTATTAAAAGGAATTAAAAAACATCTTTTGTCATTCGTAAGATAAACACGCAAATATTCTAAATTAAGTTTATCAATAATTTTTGTTTCATCACCTTTTTTAATTTCTTCCGGTTTATCCTTAAAATAATCATAAATAATATAAGACCCTAACGCCATAATGATTACGATTAAAATAATTACTATTCTATTTTGCTTCATATTCTAATATAGCTTTCATAAGACCTTTATAAGGTAAAAGAGCACAATTTTTACGATTATTTTGTTTATAAATATCTTGGAATGCTAACCCTTCTTTTAAGACATCCGGATCATATTCTTCTTCATTACACATATTTTCAAAATTTTGGACATAAACTTTCGCTTCTTCAAGTGTTTTCCCAATTAAATTTTTAATCATAATGGAAGTTGAAGCCGTAGAAATAGCACAGGCTTCTCCCATAAACTTAATATCACTAATCTTATCATCTTCGAATAGAATATTAATATCTAAATTATCAATACAATTAGGATTTCTCGTATTTGCTAAAACATAATGTTCATCTTGTACTTCTTCTTTATGATAAGGATTTTGAAAATTTTCTAAGATTATTTCGCGACTTAAATCTTTATCCATTATAACATTCCTTCCATAATTTTATTTTTATCTTTTAATAATTCAACTAAAGTATCAATTTCAGATTCGGTATTGTAAAAATATAGACTAACGCGAACGGAATTAGTAACCCCAACGACATCTTTAGTAAGTTTTGCACAGTGATTACCAGCCCGTACACAAATACCATATTTATTTAAATAATAAGCGACATCTTCTGAGAAAATGCCTTCAACATTAAAGGCCACAATCCCACTGTCAGATTCTAAATTTAAAATATCAATATGTGGAATAGTTACTAATTTTTCAATTAAATATTTCCGTAAATCTTTTTCATATTTTTCAATTTTATCCATGCCAATTTTATTTAAATATCTAATCGCTTCGCCAAGACCAATAACACCGGCAATATTTGGGGTTCCCGCTTCAAATCTCGTTGGTACTTCTTTAAGCACCATTTTTTCCGGTGAATCAAATGATTCATTCATTCCGCCCCCTAAATTAACGGGTTCAATATTTTGCATAAGTTCATATTTTGCATACATTACCCCAACACCGGTAGGTCCTAACATTTTATGAGCTGAAAATGCTAGAAAATCGATATCACTATCAACAACATTAATCTTTTTATGTGGAACACTTTGAGCGCCATCAACAACCACAAAGATATCTCTTTCATGAGCAAATTTAGTTATTTCTTTAATTGGGCGAATATCCCCGATCACATTCGTAATTTCGGCTAAACTAATGACTTTAGTTCTTGGCGTAACAACCTTTTTTAAATTATCTAAAGTAACAAAATAATTATCATCTAAGGGTAAATATTTAATAACTGCTCCTGTTTCTCCTGCTACTCTAAACCAAGGCATGACATTGGATGCATGTTCCGTTTTTGTAATAATTATTTCATCACCGGCTTCTAGTAAACCACTAAAAAAACCATTCACAATTAAATTTAAACTATCAGTTGTTCCACTTGTAAAAACGATTTCTTCTTTTCTTTTAGCCCCAATAAAATCTTTCACTAAATCACGGGTATTTTCATATTCTAAATCAACTTTAAAAGAAATATCATAATCCCCTCTATGGGCATTTGCACTATAGTTTTCATAATAATCTACTTGTTTATCAATAACACATTGGGGTTTTAAACTAGTCGCCCCATTATCTAAATAAATTATATCTTGTTTTAACATAGGAAAATCTTCCCGATGCATATTTATTCACCTCATTTCTTTAATATATTCATCCATATTACTATAAATAAAACCATTTAATAATATTTTGTGAGCCATTTCATAAGTTATTCCTTTACTCATCAAATAATCTAACTCATTTTTATTTACATTACTAATTGTCGTTAAATGATTCGCCGATACATCATTACTTAAGCACTCAATATTAGGTTCAATATGGACAAATCCACCATTATTTATTCCTTTTATATCTTCTATCGCGATATTATGAGAAGTATCTTTATCAACTAATACATTAATTATTATTTGACTTAAATCTTTATCACTAATACTGCGAATATTTAAAACAGATTCATTATTATTACCTAGTATATTATTGTTAATAACTAACTTATTATTAACATTATTTTTAATTGAGGCATTAAAATAAACCTTAGACAAATTATCTTGATTAATTATAACATTTAAGTCTTTTTTAACATTTTGATTAAATAAATAGATCTTAAGTATGGACTTATCTTGCATACTAATTTCTAAATTATTTAAATCATAATTAATTAAATAAACACTAACTTCTCCTTTAATATTTATCTTTAAATTAGGTGTTTGTGAACTAATTTCATATTCACCATTTTTTAAATCTATAATATCACTCACTAATAATTTATTCATACTCTTAATTCTCACTTATAACAAATGTATCAGATTCTTCTGAATTTTCATTAAATTCTTTAAATCCTTTACTTAATATTTCTTGAACTAATTCTTTACTACCTTCTTTTAATATTCCCTTATTACCAAGCAAATGGACAGTATATTCCGGGAATACTTTTATCAAGGTATCATTATGGGTAATAATTAATATAGCGGGATGATATAAATCATAATATTTTTTTAAGGAATTTGCTACTAATTTAGTGGCATCGACATCTAATCCGGAATCAACTTCATCTAAAATAATAAATTCCGGTTTTAACATCCACATATGTAATAATTCCACTTTTTTTCTTTCCCCACCAGAACAACCAACATTAATTTCCCGGTGGATAAAACTTTTATCAAGTTCTAAACTGGCACAAACTTGTTCTAATTCTTTATTAAAATCAAATATATTAATGGGTTCACTACTTTTTAAGGATAAAGCCACCCGTAACATTTCGGCATTAGTAACCCCTTCAATAGCAATAGGATTTTGATTTAAAAGATAAATTCCTAATTTACTTCTTTCATAAATATCTAAATTATTTAAATCTTTTCCTTTATAAGTAATCTTACCTTCGCATCGATAATTTTTATCTCCCATTAACATTTTAGCAATACTACTTTTACCTACCCCATTTTTACCCATTAAAACATGGATTTCACCTGCATTAATTTTTAAATTTAAATGGTTAAAAAGCATTTTGTCATCTATATATAAATTAAGGCCTTTAATTTCTAACATAAAACCACCTACATACAAGATTATAGCATAATTTACTTAAAATAAAAATGGCAAATTAAAAGAGTTTGTATTACCAAACTCCCTAGCTTATTATTATCATTTTAATTCTATAATAAAAAAATGATACTTAACCTAATTTAGGCTAAATGTCTAGCAAATCATTTTGGTAGGCATTCGGATTACCGATGCCTCCTTTTTATTTTATTCAAGTTTCCTTGACATATTCATAATAGCATAAAAATTATTTACAGACAATGGAATTGTTGAAATTTCTTTTTTTGTCCGGTACAATTAAAACGAAAGTTTGATATAATTGTTTTAGGGAAACTTAACTGTTGGGTGCTTGCCTCCGAAGGGAGGTGGAAGAAATGACTAAGAAAGATTTTCTAATCTTTGCTTTAATCATTATCATCCTTCT
>CANPYA010000105.1 GCA_947587565.1 uncultured Bacilli bacterium
TAAGAAAGTGGAAAGAACTTTTTAAAAGACTTATTGACCGGGATAAAATTATCGGGCTTTTTCGATTTTATTTAGTGGTAAGTCAAAAATCACTTGCATATCCTAGATATTTATGCTATATTATTAATGAACACGAAAGTGTTTTTTAATTTAGAAAAAATTTGGAGGTTAAAATGGTTAAAGAAAAGAAGACTAAAGAAGCAAAAAAAGATGTTAAAAATGTTAAAGTCAAAAAAGTTAAAACTAACAAAAAAGAAGAAAAAGTTAAAAAAGAAGGATATTTTAAAAGTATAAAAAAAGAATTAAAATTAGTAAAATGGCCAGAAGGTAAAGAAATTGTTAAATATACAATTGCTACAGTTGTATTTTGTATAATTTTTGTTGCTTTCTTTGAATTATTAAATTTAATCATGGCATTTGTAAAGGGGCTTTAAGATGGAAAAATTGTGGTATGTAGTTAATACTTATTCAGGACATGAAAGTAAAGTTAAAGAAAAACTAGAGGCTAAAATAGAATCTATGGGAATGCAAGATTATATTTTTAGAATTGTTATACCAGAAACTAAAGAAGTAGAAGTTAAAGATGGTGTTAAAAAAGAAAAAATTAAAAAGATGTTCCCGGGTTATATTTTAGTAGAAATGATTATGTCTGATGAAGCTTGGTATATCGTAAGAAATACGCCAGGAGTTACAGGTTTCATTGGTTCAAGTGGTAAGGGTGCTAAACCAACTCCATTACTTCCTCAAGAAATCGATCGTATTTTAGTTAATATGGGTATGAGTCGGGTTAATGTTGAAGATGACTTAAAAGTTGGTGATAGTGTTAGTATTGTTGATGGACCATTCAAAGGTATGATTGGTAAAGTAGATAATATTGATACCGAAAATAATCGTTTAAATATTATTATTGATTTATTTGGTCAAGAAACATCAGTTGATGTGGAATTATTCCAAGTTAGTAAAAATTAAGGGCAAGATAATTGCTCTTTTTTAGTTTTAGAAAACTTGATTTAATAAATTATCCTTGTTATAATGAGAAAGAAATTGAAAAGGTTGGGATAAAATGCAAAAAAGAAAAAAATTAAAAGTATTTTTAATAGTATTAGTTATAATTATTATTTTAGCTTTAGTAGCAGGAGCTATTTATTTAAATATTAGAAATAAACAAAATAAAGATTATAGTGTTAAATATAAGGTAGATGGGGATATTTATAAAGAAGATATAGTCGATTATAAAGATAAAGTTGATTTAGATGAATTAGAAAAAGAAGGTTATAAATTTTCGGGTTGGTATATTGGTGATAAAAAATATGATAGTAATACTGAAATAACTGATGATGTCGTTTTAGAAGCTAAATTTGAAGAACTTCCTAATGCTGTCTATTTTGATGATGGGATGGGTAATATTACTAAAGTACCTTTTGCCATTAATAGTACTGTGAAAGAGATAATACCACCAACTAAAGATGGTTATAAATTTTTAGGATGGTTCTATAATGATGAAAAATTTGATTTTAATACTAAGTTAACGGAAGATATTACTTTAGTAGCTAAATGGCAAAAGAATAATAATTTACAACCAATTGATTTAAATGATTATGTTAATAGTTATATTATAGATAAAACATCATTTACTACTAATTTAAATAAACAAAATATTACGGTTAATATTAATATGGTTAATAAAAAAATTACAAAATTTTTAAATAATACAGAAAATAAAAATATAATGGATAATACTAAAGATATTATTAATCAAAGTGCAATAAATAAAATAGTTATTAATTTTCAAGATAAAAAATATGAAATTAGTAGAAGTAGTGAAGTTAAGAATGTTTTAGAAGAGTTATTTCAAGATTTAACAAAGACATCAGATTTAGCTTTTGAAGAACGTACTTTAAGTTCTTTATATAATAAAAAATTAACTGTACAATTTATTGTTAATTCAAAACATTATTATATTACTAATAATAGTAATACATATGAAGTAAATTTTACTAGTAAAAATATTATTAGTAAAGAATATATGGATAATAATTCTCTTAAATCAGTTAATTTTATTAAAGTATATGATGTAACATTTAATCCAAGTAATCATCTTATTGATTGTCGATTTAAAAGTGAATATACTAATGCAAAAGTAAGAGAAGTTCTTTATAATAATTCGCATAGTAATAATCAAAGTGGTACCGGATTAAGAGATGCGCTTCTTAATTTTGCTTCTAATCCTTATATAACTAAATTATTTATTCATTTACCTGATGGAAGTAAAAAAGAAATAACTCGGGGGGATATTCAACAATTAAATGAAAGTAATGTTAAATTAATTTCTCTAGGCAATAATGTTTTAAAAGGAATGGGTATTAAAGGATCTATTACGAGTGTTAAACATAGTGACTTTGCTAATAAAAAATTAAATTTAAGTGTAGAATTAAATGGGGGATATGCCTTAGAAGATGGTTTTAGTAAAGAATATACTGTAACTATCAGTAGTAAATGAAAATAATAATTTGATAAGTTCATAATTATGTGTTAATATTATTGTGTAAAGAAAAAGCGATTAAGTTTTTGCATGGGCACTGTCTTTATAGATGGAGCCCTATTTTTCTTTAAACTTATATTTAATATATTTTTTTAAAATAAATAAACGTAAAATGGACTAAGCAAAAACTTAGTTTATTGGGACTCTTTTTTTGATATTAAATTATATTAGGTTAATTAAAAAAAACGACTAAATAATTAGTCATTTTCTGGTATTTCTGATTCTTCTTTTATTTCATTCAACATTTCTGAAAATTCTTTTTCTGATAATCTAGTTGCTTTGAATACTGTTTCTTTGTCTATTCCATCATCTAGCATAGCACTGACCATTGCTTTTTTGCCAAGCCATTCGCCCATTCTTTTCTCAAGAGCCTTTTTGTCATAGTATAATAATGAATCAAAGTCACCAGTTAACTCTTGTAATCCTTCTACTTTATTCATTAATCTTCTCTTTCTTTTTCAATTTCTTCTAGCATCTCTGAAAATTCTTTTTCTGATAAATTGGCTATATCATTTATTTCTTTGATGGGATATTTTTTATCTAGCATCTTTTTAACCATTGCTTTTTTGCCAAGCCATTCGCCCATTCTCTTTTCAAGAGCCTTTTTGTCATAGTATAATAATGAATCGAAATCGCCAGTTAACTCTTGTATTTCTTTTCTTATTTCTTCCATTAACTCATCCCCGTCATATACTTGATCTAATTTTTTCTTATCATTACATACGAATATGTATAATAATTTTTCAAGCATACTACCTTTCTTTACTTCATTATAATCCATTTTCTCAAGATAATCTAGATTAATATCTACAATATGGATCCCAAAATCTCTTATTTTATGACTTTCTTTTTCCATCATCTCACTGAAATATACAAATCTGTTTTCTTTAAAATAATCAAAATTATCAAAACAAAATTGCCATATATGTTTTATATTTTTATAATCTTCTTTATGATAGATATCTCTTAAATATAATTGACATAGATAACTAAAATTCTTTTTAGAGAGTTCACTATAACTATTATAGTTAAATTCAAATGAAAAATACATATCTTGATTTTTATATACCAAGTCGGCTTCACTATTGATAATATTAGTGTTTACTCCAAGATGGGGTGTTACTATTTCAAAATCTGCTTTTAACTTTTCAATAGGAATTTCTATAATAGCACTGATGATATTAAGTAAGTATTCTTGTGAGATTTCAGTACCACTTGTAAATATTTTCTTGACTACTTCATCCTTTAATAGAACTTTATTAGAATTAGCCATACTTTTTCCTCCTTTCACTTTATATATTTGCATTTTTTCTCTGATTTCCTTTTTTTTCATTAAAATTTGTTAAAAAAATTAACAAATACATTAGTATCTCAGACTATTGACAAAGCAATATGCTTATATTTTATCAATATTATTTTAAATTGTTATTGAAATTTTAAATATGAAATATTAGAATTAAATGAGATTAGTTAAATTGTAGCTAATCTTTTTTCGTATTTCTTTCTAATAAATAAGTAGTAAATGAAATTTAAGGTTTATTTTTGAAAAAAAGTA
>CANPYA010000106.1 GCA_947587565.1 uncultured Bacilli bacterium
TCTGGTTGTAAATCTTCTAATATACTAATTAATTTTTCCATCATTATCACTCCTTACTGCCTTTGGAAAATTCAATTTATATGTTGCGATATTATCACGAACTAATTGATATTCATTATTATTTTTAATTATTACTTTTGGTAAATCCCTACTTAAGAATAAAGATATTCCTTCCGTTACCGAATAGGCTCCAACATTTTTAAAAATGAAAGCATCATCAATATTTAATTTATTTAAAGTTAAATTTTTTACTAAGATATCATTTATGGTACATAAAGAACCACATAAATTATAGGTTATTGTTTCGCTTTTTTCTTCACTATTTGTTATTACCTCATAATAAGGAATTTTCATAGCCATTGTCTGTCCATAATAAACTAAGTGATTAATACCACCATCTAATATGACAAAATGGCCATTTTTATTTTCTTTTAAGTCCACCACTTTAGTTAAATAAAAACCACAAGAGGCAGCAATAGACCGTCCTATTTCTAAAGTTACTTTTTTATCTAAAGTATCTAAAATATTTTTAACATTATCTAAAAATTCATCTTCATTAAATTCATCATCTTGGAAATAAAAGACTGGAAGTCCCGGACCATATTCGATTTCATTAATTGGAAAGTTTAATTCTTCTTCAATTTTTTGGACAAATTCCCGTAAATAATTTATTTCTTTTTCGACTCTTTTTAAGGAATGCTTTTGGGTACCTGAGAAATATTCAAGACCATCAATAGTGAGTAATGAATTTTGATTATTTTGAATAATTTCTATAACTTCATCTTCTGTAATTCCAAATTGATTACCACTTGTAAGCCTTAAAAGTAAATGAATTGGTCTTTGATATTTTTGAGTTAAATCATTAAGTAGCCGATATTGTTCCATTGATTCAATCGTATATTTTAAAATATCCGAGTAATTTTTAATTAATAAATCGATAGTTGCATAATCTTTGTAAACTCCCGAGATAACCATTTTTTGATGATTAATCTTTAAGGCATTACATATTTGAAATTCCCCCGGACTACATATTTCATAACGACTAACCATATCTTCAATATATTTCGGAATAAAAGTATTGGCTTTTACCGCATAAACTAAATCATATTTTTGACCTAATTTATTTTGTAAATATTTAACGCGCTCTTTTAAAACATCAATATCATAAATATAACTAGGGGTTCCATATTGCCTTAATGCATCTTCATAATTAAGCATGACTTTTCACCTCTGCTTCCTCTTTTAATTTACTCCGATCTATTTTACCGTTCTTAGTTAAAGGAAATTCTTCTAAAGAAATCAATTTAGTCGGTAACATAAATACTGGTAAAACACTAGCCAGTTTCGTATGTAAATCTTTTTTATTGATATCACCAATATAAAAACCATATAATTTTGATTTTTCTTCATCAAATATACAACAACTACGAATAACTTCCGGAATATCCATCATGGCTTTTTCAATTTCTTCAAGTTCAATTCGATGACCTAGATATTTTATTTGAAAATCTTTGCGTCCATTAAAAACGATGTCATCTTCTTCATTATAGTAACCTAAATCACCGGTTAAATAAATTGTTTCTATATATTTATCGTTACTGGGATTTCTTCTAAAATGTTTATTTGTTTGTTCAGTATTATTATAATAACCTAAGCCAACCGCCGTACCACTTACACAAATTTCACCGACTACATTGGGTTTCATAATAATATTTTCTTCTTCATCAAGTAAGAATACTCTTTCATTTGGAAATGGTTTACCAACCGGAATTTTATCTTGATAAGTTTTTTTTCGGTCAATTTCATAATAAAGACAATTACAAGTTATTTCCGTTGGTCCATATAAATTAATAAACCGGGTATTAGGTAATTTTTCTAACCAAATATTTAAATGTTTTAAAGGCATAACTTCTCCACTAAAGAGAATTTTTTGTACAGACTCAGGTACTTTATAATCTAAACCGTGAAAAGTTGTAATTAAACATAAGGCGGAAACAGCCCAAGTCATAGTGGTTACTTTATAGTCACAGAGATAATCTAAAAGTAATGCCGGGTTGGAAAAATATTTTTTAGGCACAATTACTAAAGTAGCTCCGACTTTTAGACTTGAATAAATATCTTTAACAGAAACATCAAAATCAAATGGGGCTTGATTTGCAATAATATCAGTTTCTTTAAAATCAAAAAGATTCGTAAAAATATCAATAAAATCAATAACAGACTTATGCGATATAACAACCCCTTTGGGAGTACCAGTAGAACCAGATGTAAAATTCACATATAAAGGGTCCGTATCAATATGCTTTTGATAACACTTAGTTAAAATATCTTCATTAATTTTAGTATTTTGTAAATCGCTAACTAAATAAATTTCTAAATCATTAAAATATTCTTTGGCTAGTTCATAATTTTCCTTATTAGTAATAACTATTTTGGCTTGAATAGTCTTTTTTATTTGGGTAATTCTTGCTAAAGGTAACTCGGGATTTAATAAAGTATAAAATGAACCGGCATAAATAACACCAAAGAAAGAGATTAAAGCCTCTATTCCTTTATCCATAAAAACAATGACGGGTTCATTAAATATCTTTTGCCCTAAAAAAGTTCCAACTGCCTTACTTCTTTTTGCCCATTCAGCATAAGTAATTTGCTTATCTTCTTCAATTACCGCAATTTTATTAGGATATTCTTTAACACAATTATTTAAATAATCTACTACATTATACATAATACTACTACCTTTTCACTTAAACTTCACAAAAATTTTACTATTAATATCATATAACAACATACTTGATAATTCAATATCTTTTAAGTTGCTTTTTAGCAATTTTCAGTGGCTTTTTAAGCTACTTTTCTTTAGTTTTAAATGTTGTTAAATATAATAGTTCTTTACTTGATATATATTCTATAACATATTGGTTTTTCTTTTTAACTATTAAGACACCTAAAGTCTTATTATTAAGTTGTTGTTTTATATTTTTATCTACCCAATGCATATAAAATTCTAATTGTCCTACATCTTGGGGTAATACTTCTCTATTCTTTATTTCTATCACAATAAAAGAATTTAAAATATAATTAAAAAATAATAAATCTATTTTGTATACTCTATCTTCATATTTTATTTTATATTCATGACCTAGTAAAGCAAAACCAACACCTAATTCTAAAAACTTATTTTCTAACATTTGAATTAAATATTTATGAATAACTTTTTCATCTAATTTATCTTCTTTACTCGGTATATTTATTATAATTGGATCTTTTAACATATCATTTAAAGTTAATTTATTATTATTTTCATTTGTTATTAATTTAATATTTTCTTTATCAGCATATGATAATCTTTCAAAAGATTTATTTTTTATTTCATTAATAAGTTCTCTACTCGATAAATTATTTAATATTACTTGGTTAATATAATAATTTTTTTCATTTTTATTTTTAATTGGGAATAAATACCTATAATGTGTCCAATTTAATTTGGCGCTCACTGAGCGCCAAATTGGAAAACAGTTATAAAATTGACGCATTTCTCTTAAATTTCTCGAACTATAACTTTTACCATAGCTTTTTGCTAACTTTTCTCCCCAACTTTTAATTAGCGAATCCCCATATTTGGCTCTTGATTTTCCTCCTTGAGCCTCAACAATTGATTTACCTATATTCCAATAAGTAAGTAAAGTGTCATAATTATCTTTTAATTCTCGAACCCTTTTATTTACCTCTAAATCTTCAATATAATTTACTATTTCACTATAGTAATCTTTAGTTTTTGTTGCCATAAACCCCACCTCAAGGTGTTACTATAGCATATTAACTTTAAAAAATTTGTCAGTTTTTGTCTACTAATTAAAATAATATTTTATTTTAAAAGTTGTTCCTTTATTTAACTTACTTTCAACCATTATACGCCCATTATCTTCTTCTACAATGGCTTTAGCAAGAGCAAGACCTATTCCCACACTATCTTGCTGACTATTTTGACTTTTATAAAATCTTTCAAAGATATGTTGCAAATCTTTTGGACTAATACCAACTCCAAAATCCGT
>CANPYA010000107.1 GCA_947587565.1 uncultured Bacilli bacterium
AAAAAATGTTGATATTTAAGTGAAAATTGCAAATTTTTAAGGATTTTCGGCCAAAATTGACTGAAATTTGACAAAAATTACAATAAAAAAGAGAATCTCTTCTCTCTTATAAAACAATGGCAATTAAATTATTTGAGCCTTTATTAACAATCTTGGTTACTGTATTAGATAATTTAAATCTAGTATTATCTGGCATCATATTAAGTTTAGCTTGAATACCTTCTTGCACTATAACTTCTAAACTACGACCAAAGATTTCGCTTTTCCAAATACTACTTGGATCAGTTTCATAATCTTTCATTAAGTAATCAATTAATTCTTTACTTTGCATTTCACTACCAATGATTGGTTCAAAGGTAGATTCTACATCAACTTTCATTAGATGAATTGAAGATGCTAAAGCTTTTAATTTAACGCCATACCGACTTCCTTGTTTAACTATCTCTGGTGTTTCTAACTTCATATCTTTAAGAGTTGGATAAACAATTCCATAACCAGTTGTTTTTGCTTGTTTTAATGCATTTCTTAAAAGTTCAGTTTCTTCCTTACCCTCTTTATATGTCGCAAATATTTTAAGAAGTCCCGCTTTCGTTGTTGAATATTCACCCATTAAAGATTTTAAAGTTTCATCATATAGTTCATTTGGACTTTCTAAGTTAATTGTAATAGTACCACTCGCGGTATCAAGTTCACTTATATAAGATTTAGAAATATAAGGACTATCTTCAAAATGACTAATTATATAATCGACATCTTTAACTTTATTAACACTCACTACACTTTCTTTTATTTTTTCTAAATAATGGGCTTTTATTTCATGAGTATTAGGTAAAACGTGAACCCATTCTGGCATATTGACTAAAATATCTAAGACTGGGAATTCATATAAAGCTTCTTTTAAAATACTCATAATTTCTTTTTCATTCATTGCTTCCACATTAATTGGCATAACCGGAACATCATAAGCATCACTTAAAGACCTTGATAATTCCACAGTTTCCGTATTAGTTGGATGCACTGTATTTAAAACCACAATAAAAGGTTTCCCAATTTCTTTTAATTCCCCCACAATTTTTTCTTCGGCTTCCACATAATTTTCTCTTTTGATTTCGCCAAAAGAACCATCAGTTGTTACCACAATACCAATTGTTGAATGATCTTTGATAACTTTTTGGGTTCCAATTTCAGCAGCTTCGACAAAAGGTACAGCATCCGGAAACCAAGGTGTTTTAACCATTCTTGGGTTACCATCTTCATCTTCATAACCGGCTGCTTCCGGAATAACATAACCCACACAATCAACTAACTTAATATTAGTTTCAAAGTTATCAACCTTAATAGTAGTTCCATTACTTGGGACAAATTTTGGCTCAGTAGTCATTATTGTTTTACCTTCGGCACTTTGCGGAATTTCATCTAAGCATTTCTTTTTATCAAATTCTTCTGTAATATTAGGAACCACTAAATTTTCAATAAATCTTTTGATAAAAGTTGATTTACCAGTTCGAACAGCCCCTACTACACCTAAATAAATTTCCCCATTACCTCTCTTAGCTATCGAAGATATAATACTTTCTTTTTCCATAACTTCTCTCCTTTTTCTACTTTAATGCTATGAGTGTTTTTAAAATTTATACCAAAAAAGCAAAAAAAGAGATATAGGAATACTACATCTCAGTTTTTAGTCGCGACTTCGCGTATATAATAATCTAATCCATGTGCAAGCAGTAAAAATTTTTTATCTTCTTTTAACATATACCAAGCCGCAACTGGAAATTTATGAAAAATCTCAGTCGAAACTAATGGTGAATTATATCTTTCCATAGTATTTACATAAGCACGGAGTATTAATATTCGATTCTAACGCCAGTCATTCCATCATACTTCACTGAAGTATTATACGGAAATACAAATACATTACCTAAACCGGCAATACCCAAATAATAATTTTGTGATTCTGTTAAGGATACATTTTGAACCGCATGTTGATAAGAACCATAAATTGTTGGATGACTTTCAGTAGGGGTAACGTCACATTCAACTGAAAGCATTAGGTCATCTATGTCATCATTTACAATATTCATAGAAATTCCAAAGCCATTGTCCAATCTCTTAATATTTGTGCCATTCCAACTATAATCTATTACTTTGTAAGATCCATTTAATTTGTAAATTTGTCTTCCAATTTGAGAGCCATTTCTAAATTCAAAGCCATAGCCACGAATTCCCATAACATCAAAAGAACGTGTCTTAGGTATACCCTTCCAAGCAACATCTACAGAAACATAGTTCCAATTATTACCGCCCATTAAACTTATAGAAATACTTTTAGCCGTTGATGCAAAATAATTATTGCCATTATCTAATAATGGGGATGCTACATTGCCAAAGTTACCATATTCTTCTTTTGATATTTCTCTTTCAGCTGTTAAATTTAAATGTTCATTATAAGTACTTACTGTATATTTTGTTTCTTTTTTTACATCACTATAGTCTAAATCTTTTAATCTATCATAATCTTCTTCTGTCATTAACATAACATATCTTTGATCATGAATTTTCAAAAAATTGTTGTATTCTTCTTCTGTCATTTCAACACCATTATTATTAATAATAGTCTTGGCGTGTGTAAAAATAGGAAACATAACAAACATGCTAATAATCATCAAAAATATAAACTTCACATTTTTCAACCCGTTTTTCTCCTTTCCAACAACCATTTTAAATATTTTGTCGAAAGATAGCAACCTAAATTTATGAGAATTGATTTTCTCACAATATGAGATTTTATTTTAACAAATATAATACCTCTTTATCAAATAATTTTAATACTTCTTTATAATTGTTACATTTACCAGTTACACATTCAATTACTTTATCGTTTTCAACATCATAATTATAATTTTCAATTTCAAGATTATTTTTATCATAAACTAATATCTCAATTCTATTTGCACTTAATAAATAATTATAACGATAACTTAAATTTTTGTCTTCATAATAAATACTAAATTTATTTGCATTGACATTATAGTTAATATAACCATTTTTTAAAGTTTTAGATATTATATTTCCATTATTATCAAATTCATTTTTTAATAAAATTTTTTTTATTTCTTCGGGTGTTTTATTTATAACTTTTGCTACTTCTATTTTATCTTTAATATAAATTTTACTATTCGAAAAATCTTTTACAAATTCTAACTTTGTTGTATATTCTTGGACTTTATTATTCTTATCTATAATTGTTAATCTTAAATAAAGTTTATCAAAATAATTACTTAAATCATCAAACTCAACATAACTTTCAAAATTATCAATTTGTATATTATCTAAAATCGAAAAAGTATTAATTAGTTTTTCTTCGCTTCCATCTAAAATGTATACATCAACTGATACAGTATCCGTATTTTTTATTTCAATATTTTTTAGTCTCACATTATTTAAATATAAAGTATCTTTCTGATTAGTTTCTACATAAGTCCCATACAAAGAAGAAAATTCTGAATTTTCAAATCCAACTTTATACACTACATATCGATTATAATTAAATACAAAGAATAAACCAACAATCAAAATCGCAATAATTATCAAAGCACCAAATAAAAATTTCTTTAGTTTCTTAGCTTTCTTATTACCCATATTATTAAATTCATCTATGACACCTTGAACTAAATTGCCATCTTTATCATCTTCAAGTCTTGCTTTCATCAGATCTTGGAAGTTAACTTCAAAATATTTACTAAACAAATAGACAGTTTCAATTGTTGGCAAACTATAACCTCTTTCCCAATTAGATAGAGATTTATCACTAACATGTAATTCATCTGCTAGTTGTTTTTGAGTAAAGCCTTTCGATTTTCTTAATCCAACAATTATCTTGCCTAATTTATTACCATTCATTAATTACAGCCACCTTCATACATATATATTGTAATACGAAATGGTAATATTTACCAATGAATTTTACTTAATGTTAATCCTTTTTAGAAATGTCTCATAAAAATTTTTTTAAAATGTCCCATTATTAGTATGATAGAATATACC
>CANPYA010000108.1 GCA_947587565.1 uncultured Bacilli bacterium
ATGTAATAACTTCCATCTTCTTTTGTACCTATTAATGAACCTTTTAAAGTTATGATTAGTTCTGATGTACAAGTGTAAGCTACGTTTTCATTATTTTTTCCATCAACAATACTTACATTAGATATCTCATAATTCTTTCTTTCTAAACTATAATTACTATCAGTATCTATTGTTCCATAATAATGCGTTCCTATTTTTGATGGAGCCATATCACTTGCTAAGATATTTATATGATATCCTTCTATTCCACCAGATAATACTGATTTACCATAATCATTGATATCTTCTAATTCTCCAGAAAAATTTGTATTTGTACTTGTATCGGTATTAGTTATTTGAAAAAAGGCAAAAGATGATGTTACTATTAATACTGTTAAGACTAATACTCCTAAAAATAACGATATTTTATTTTGTTTATTCATATGCAACTACTCCTTCTTTTATTATAAACAAATGATATATTCTTTATGTAATAAGTATAGCATAAATATCGTATTAATGTATATTTATGCTTAATGATTTACTTTTATTTTACACATTTTTCTTAATTATAAAAACTATAATTTGTAGTATGTATATCGTTATTTAATTTTGTCACAATTTCTTTAGGTAATTGTTATAATAAAATGATATTTAATAAAAAGAAAGTATCATGAATTTTTTAAAATAAAAAAGTAATACTTAGATTACTTTAACAAACCATTTTGCACTAATTTAGTTTCATTTACTACTAAAAATGCATCTTTCGCAAATTTCTTTACAATACTAGTTACTTCTTTAATGCGTTTATTACTAACTTCAATATATAACATATCTTTATTTTTACCATCATAATCATCTTTAAGTTCAATAACAGATACCGCATAACCTTTTTTTCTTAAATAATTAATTAAATTAATATTATCTTCTTTGGTTATTACTTGAATACTAGCATACCCTTTAATAAATTTATTAGAAATTAAAGAACCTATAAAAGTACCTGTCGCATATCCTCCCGCATAAAACACCGCAATTAAATAAGGATTACCAGTAGTATTAATGGCTTCTCTTGCGACAATATACCAAACTAATACTTCAAAGAATGCAATAATAAATGGTTCAATAGTTCTCCCTTTAACAAAGAATACTGTTCTAATAGTGCCTAAAGTAACATCAACAATTCTCGCTGCAAAAATCTTTAAGCAAGTTAGTATAAACATAATATCACCCTATTTAACAAAAACAATAATAAAAATAAATAGGATTAAAAATAGAATAAAACCTAAGACAAAGCCCCACATAATTGCTTTAGTATTTTCTGCTTCTTCTCTTTTTTCAATAGTTTCATTATCGTGATTATACATTTCACTTTTAAGTTTTACTTCTTTAGGTTTCTTCTCTTCCTTGGAAGCAACTTCTTTCTTCTTAAATTTATTCGTATTATCGTATCTCATCTTTAGTCTACCTACTTTCTTTCTAAATTATACCAAAATTTTTATAAAATAAATAGATTATTTTAAACATTTATGCTAATATTAAATAAATAGTCAACTAGAAAGGCTCATAATGCAAGATAAACAAACTTTAATAATGGCTATAGATGATTCGGGAAAACTTAGTAAAAAAGAAAAATATGCTTGTTTTGGGGGAATTATATTTCATAATATTAAAGAAAGAGATAAATTTATTACCCAATATAAACAAATAGTTCAAGAATATAAATGTCGTTATTGTCATCATAAAGATAATTGTAATTTTAAATGTCCGGAACTTAAACATAATAATTTAAAACAAGCCCATAAAAGAAGATTTTTAAATTATATTAAAAAGTATCCATTACTCTCTTGTACAATTGATAATAGTAAAATTTATGAAAGAATATTTAAAGATCATCAAGCCCAAGGAAGATATTTAGATTACGCAATTAAATTAATGATTAAAGAAGCTATTAAAAAGATGATTAAAGAAAAAATAATTAATCCTTATAAAGATTTAGAAATTATTTTAAATATTGATGAAAATAGTTATAAAAGTAATGGTTATTATAATTTAGAAGAAAGTATTTATATGGAATTAAAACAAGGAATGAATAATGTCCGAAATTATACTTATTTTCATAATTTAATCTATGGTAATTTAATGGTTAAGGTATATTTTCGAAAGTCTTACTTAAATTATCTTATTCAAGGTGCTGATTTAGTTGCAGGTACAGTAAGAAAATATTATATACAAGATAAAGCTAGTAATTTAACATTTATTAATTATCAAATTTATTTACCAAAAAGTTATTAAGTAAGTTTTAGTTGTTATATTTAAAAATTTTTTTAACAAATTTTAATGAAAAAAAAGGAAATCAGAGAAAAAGCGCGAATATATAAAGTGAAAGGAGGAAAATTATGATTAATTCTAATAAAGTCTTATTAAAAGATGAAGTAGTCAAGAAAATATTTACAAGTGGTACGGAAATCTCTCAAGAATACTTACTTAATATCATCAGTGCTATTATAGAAATTCCTATTGAAAAGTTAAAAGCAGATTTTGAAATAGTAACACCCCATCTTGGAGTAAACACTAATATTATCAATAGTGAAGCCGACTTGGTATATAAAAATCAAGATATGTATTTTTCATTTGAATTTAACTATAATAGTTATAGTGAACTCTCTAAAAAGAATTTTAGTTATCTATGTCAATTATATTTAAGAGATATCTATCATAAAGAAGATTATAAAAATATAAAACATATATGGCAATTTTGTTTTGATAATTTTGATTATTTTAAAGAAAACAGATTTGTATATTTCAGTGAGATGATGGAAAAAGAAAGTCATAAAATAAGAGATTTTGGAATCCACATTGTAGATATTAATCTAGATTATCTTGAGAAAATGGATTATAATGAAGTAAAGAAAGGGAGTATACTTGAAAAATTATTATACATATTCGTATGTAATGATAAGGAAAAATTAGATCAAGTATATGACGGGGATGAGTTAATGGGAGAAATAAGAAAAGAAATACAAGAGTTAACTGGTGACTTCGATTCATTATTATACTATGATAAAAAGGCTCTTGAGAAAAGAATGGGCGAATGGCTAACTAAAAAAGATATAGTCAAAAATATGTTAGATGGAAAAGAACCTTATGAAAAAATACTAAATTATACTAAATTATCAGAAAAAGAATTTTCAGAAATGTTGAATGAAATAAAAGAAGAATCAGAAATACCAGAAAATGACTAATTATTTAGTCGTTTTTTTAATTAACTTAATATAATTTAACATCAAAAAAAGAGTCCAAATGAACTCTTCCTAATTAATTTCTTGTAAACAATAGTTTACTATTAATTATCGACCTGACAAAGCTTATGCTTTCGGTATCTCCATATTATCACAATTATTTTATTAAATCAATTAATATCCTTTACTTTTATAATATTCATATAATTCTTTAAAACGATTAAAATGGACTACTTCTCTTTGTCTTAAGAATAAAAGGGGTGCTAAAACATCTTCATCATCCGTTAAATCAATTAAATTTTCATAGACTGCTCTCGCTTTTTGTTCGGCCGCCATATCTTCCATTAAATCGGCGATTGGATCCGCAGTTACCGCAAAATAAGTAGCACTAAAAGGAACTCCAGAAGCATCTACAGGATAAATACCTTTATTATGATCAGCATAATATGATGCAAGTCCGGCTTCTTCTAATTCTTTTAATGTCGCATTTTTAGTTAACTGATGCACCATTGTGCAAATCATTTCGCAGTGACCTAATTCTTCCGTTGAAATATCATTAAGTAAGGCTTTTCCTTTATCATCAGGCATTGTAAATTTTTGACTAAAAT
Source organism: uncultured Bacilli bacterium (assembly GCA_947587565.1). Lineage (GTDB taxonomy): Bacteria > Bacillota_I > Bacilli_A > RF39 > UBA660 > SIG200. The sequence continues at coordinate 3,827 of CANPYA010000108.1, forward strand.
AACGCATAGCTGCCGCCAGTTCCCCATTCGCCCCACCAAATTGGGTTAATAAATATTTAGCCATTCTTAAATCTTTTTTCGTAATATTTACCGGATAATTAGTGTGTTTAACATATTTAAACATACATATTACCTCCTAAATCATCCCAACTCCAAGGACTATTAATCCAATCAAATTTATCAC
>CANPYA010000109.1 GCA_947587565.1 uncultured Bacilli bacterium
GGAGTTTTTATTTTCAACTCATCGCTTAAGCTACACTGAACCCCTAGCCTAGCTAGGGGTTTTCTTACACAATAAAAAAGAAAGACTAACCTTGTAATCTTTCTTTTACCATATTACTTACTTTAGACATATCGGCATTTTTTAATTTTTCAGAAACATATTTCATAATGCGACCCATATCTTTCATACTAGTTGGATTAAGTTCTGCGAATGCCGCATCGATTGTCTTACTAATTTCTTCTTCACTAGCTTCTTCAGGTAAGTAAGCATTTATAATAGCGATTTCTTCTTTTAGACTCTCAACAGTTTCCATTTTATTTAAAGACTCATACTCTTTTATGGAGTCATTTCTTTGTTTAACTTGTCTTTTTAAAACACTAGTTACAGCTTCATCAGTTAATTCACATTTGTTATTAATTGCTTCTAGTTGCAAAGCACTTTTCATCATTCTTAAAACGGATAACTTAAATTTGTCGCCACTTTTTAAAGAATCCTTTAAATCATTATTAATTTGTTCAAACATATTTTAGCCTCCTTAATTATGATTTCTTTTATGAGAATTTTTAATTCCTTCTTCTTTCTTAATTCTTCTTTCAACTCCTGGTTTAACATGGAATTTTTTCTTTTTAAGTTCAGAAGGGACACCACTTCTAGCTACTTTAACTTTGAATTTTTTTAAAGCACTATCAATGTTACCATTTTGGACAACAACCTTTGTCAATTAATTCGCCCTCCCTTCATTTAACTAGCCATATTATACCACTTACCTTTGTATTTGACAACCAAAAATAAAGTTTCTGTCAAATAAATGCTTAACAATATCTACCAGTAACAATCCGTCTGATACTAGAACCAAAAGATTGACCTAAATTATAGACTAATTCAACTGCTCTTGATATAGCATTTAAAAGTTGACTAGATAAACTAGCACCACCTTGAACACAGATTAATTCTTCATTACTTAAATTCATTCTCTTACTCCTTTCTTCCTACTTTTGTCTGCAAGCCGTTGGATTGGTTATGCCATCAATAACCCCGATAATAAAAGTTATCGCTGCACCTATCGCAATCCATAATCCAAGACCGCCACCTTTTACTTCTAACATTTCATCATTATTTAATACTTCCATTTCTATTACCTCCTCTACTTAAATAATTCAAAAATATACTTTATTAATTTTTCTTTATCATAACAAAGCGTTACTTCACCAACTTCATTATCATAAAATTTTTTATCAACAGTTAACCATAAGTTTAGATAAATATTATTGTCAATAACTTCGTAATTATTAACATATACACTTTGATAACTCACTTTAGTACCATTAAAGATTAAAGTATTATTCTTACGAATTTTATCAGAGAGTTCATTATTTATATTTATTTTTAATACTTCATCTTCATAGATACCATATGTAGTTATTTTTTTACTAATAGGAATAAATAGGGAACTAATTAAAAAACTAGTTGTTGTGATACTCACTAAAATAATTATTAAATAATATTTCCGTTGTTTTAAGTTTTTTAATCTTTCATAATTTGTTATATATGTCCGCATTATTTACCTCCAATAGTGATGATGTTTTCAAAATTACGAGTTTGATTTTTATGAGAAATATAGATGATTGTTTTATCTTTAAAATATGCACGAATATTTTTGATAATTTTGCTTTCTAATTTACTATCAACTTCACTTAAAGCTTCATCTAAAATTAAAATGTTGACTTTCTTAAGTAAGGCTCTAGCTAAAATAATTCTTTGGGCTTCCCCACCAGATATATTTTGCCTGCTACTTTCAATTAAAGAGTTATATCTTAAAGGTTTCTTTTTAACAATACTTTCAATTTCACAAATTTTTAAAATATCTTTTAAATAATCTTGATTAACATCTCGATCTAAAAGAATATTTTCTAAGATGGTTCCTGTTATAAGTTCTTCATTTTGTGAAACATATAAAATATTGTCCCGAATATCACTTAAAGATAAATCTTTAGTATTAACGCCATCAATTAATATATTTCCTGAATTTAAATTAAATTCTTTATAGATAAGTTTACATATAGTACTTTTACCTTGACCAGATGCGCCATTTAATAATGTATGTTCTTTATTTTTAATAACTAAATTTAAGTCTTTAAAAATATAATCATAATTATTATAAGAAAAACTAGCATTTTCAAAGACTATATCTCCATCTAAATTAACTTTACTTTCATTTATATCTTCTCTTTCAATATTGATAAATTCGGTTATTTTGGCAAATGAAGCTTTAATATAATTATATTTCGGCATAACACTTACAATATTTTTAACCGGCTCTAAACAATACGATAGAATAAGATTAAAAGTAAATAAGTCAATTATGGATAAACTACCTTGAATAATTTTCGTAAAACCATAAGAATTAATTATCAAGAAACATAATTCTAAAATAAAGTCTTTACCTAAAGTGATTTTATTAAAAGAAGAAGTAAATCTGTAATTATTATGCAAAAATTTAGCTAAAACTCCCTCTAATCTTTTAAGCATTATTTCAATAATATTTAAGTTTTTTATACTTTCTAAAGCTGCGATATCTTCGACAATCACACTATTAAAATCTGTTTGATATTGAATATTTTCTAAAACTTTTTTATAAATTAATTTGCTCGTTAAAATTCCATATAAAGCATAGATAAGAATAAATATGATTAAAATTAGGAATAACTGCCAATTAATAAATATTAAGATAACCATTGATAAAAGCATCATCACACTATCCAAAAGACAAGACACTAAGATATCTGTAAATAAACTTTTGATATTACCAAGGTCATTTATTCTCGTTACTATCTCACCCGTTGAACGCGTTTTAATACTTTTTAAAGGGAGATAAAAGATATGTTTAATAAATTCCGGATATAAATAGACATCAACTAAATTACTTAAATGATTTTTATAATATTCTCTAATATAGAAAAATATTATTTTAAAAATTGTTATGATGCTAAATATCGTAATCAGATATTTTAAAAGATCGGCATTACTACTGATTAAATTACTACCAACTTTTAAATAGAAACTACCAATAATTGATAAGATTGTCCATAAAAGACTAGCTAGAATTATTTTTATAAAAAGATATTTCTCTCGCATTAAGATATTTAAAAATAAATCTTTAATGGTTAAACCTTTTTGCATTTTAACGATACTTTCCCGGGGACTAACTAGTATTACATGTCCCGTAAAAAGTTCTTTAAACTTTGTTAAATTCATCTTAACATAACCTTTACCTGGATCCATTAAATAAAGATTATTGTTAATAACTTCTCTAACAACGACAAAGTGTTCTAAACCATTTTTTAGTCTTAAATGGGCAATAAGGGGAAAATTCAATTCTTTACTTTGAATGTCATGCACCAAAACCCCTTTGGCATCGAATCCCCATTTCTTAAAAGCTGTTACAATGTTATAAGCATTAGTACCATTTACATTAGTTAATGTATCTTCTCTTAATTTTTCTAAAGTAAGGTAACCATCATACCATGTAAAGATATACTGCATACAGGCCACACCACAGTCTTTTAAATCTTGTTGAATTACCGGTTTTAAATTTTTCATTCTTTTCCTCCCTTCACTTATATTATTCGCGCAACTTGTCTGATTTCCTTTTTTTTCATTAAAACTTTTTTAAAAAATTTTGCTGTGTATTAGATTTGGGGTGATGGAGAAAAATTATAGTCGGAATAAATATCATATATGTTAATTGGAAAAT
>CANPYA010000110.1 GCA_947587565.1 uncultured Bacilli bacterium
AATGATTTAGAAATGATTATGCAAATATTTAAAATATTTAAATTAATTATGACTTTAGGATTTATCTTTGTTTTATTCTTTATTACTTACTTTATTATTAAAATTATTTATAAATCTAGAAATAGTTATTATGTTACTTTAAGAACTTTAGGAAGTACTAAAGGAGTATGTGTCAATATTTTAATGAATGAAATAGTAACTTTAGCATCATTTACTTATTTATTATTCTTAATATTTATTAGTTTAATTAAGAAAAATATTATTAAGATTACTTATTTTCAAAATATATCGAAGTATTTAGGTTTAAGTGAATATTTAATTATCTATGTAATCTTACTAGTAGTATCTATTTTAATTGCGTACCGTTATGGAAGGAAGATATTTAAAAATTCCATTATTAAAAATTATGGGGAAAGGATTTAATTATGATAAAGTTAGAAAATGTCAATAAATATTTTAATAAACATAAGAAAAATGAGATTCATGTTATCAATAATACTTCGCTAAATTTTCCCAAAACCGGTTTAATTGCTATCTTAGGACCTTCTGGGTGTGGTAAAACAACCCTTTTAAATACTATTGGGGGTTTAGATAATGTTTCAAGTGGGCATATTTATGTCGATGGAGAAAGAATAACTAAAGTATTTTCTCATAAAATAGATGAAATAAGAAATTTAAAAATTGGCTATATTTTTCAAGATTATAAATTAGTTGATAATATGTCTGTTTTTGATAATGTCGCTTTATCATTAAAGTTAATTGGTCTAAAAGATAAGAAAAAAATTGAAGAAAGAGTTATGTATACTTTAGAAAAAGTAAATATGGCTCGGTATAAAAATAGACCCGCTAGTATGCTTTCGGGTGGGGAAAGACAAAGAGTAGGAATCGCAAGAGCCTTAGTTAAAAATCCGAAAATAATTATTGCGGATGAACCAACCGGTAATTTAGATAGTAAAAATAGTTTAGAAGTTATGAATATTATTAAAGGGATTAGTGAGAAATATTTAGTTATCTTAGTTACCCATGAAGAAGAATTAGCAAGATTCTATGCTTCAAGAATAGTTGAACTTAAAGATGGTGTAGTTACTAATGATTATGAAAATAAACATGATAATTCTCTAAATTATGAAATTGAAAATCAAATTTATTTAAAAGAATTTAAAGATATTAAAAAGATTAAAAAAGATAATTTAAATATTGATGTTTATCGTGATAATGCTGAAGATTTAGATATTAAAGTAGTCTTTAAAAATGGGAATATTTATATTGCCACAAGTGATGATAAAAAAATTGAAGTAGTTGAAAGTAATTCGAATATTGAACTTATTGATGACTATAAAAAAGAAAAGAAAATAGATAATATTAATACGGATTTTGATATGTCTAGTTTGGAAGATGCTAATTTTCATCCGAAATATAGTAGTATCTTTAAGTTAGGATCATTTATCTCTTATGGTTTTAAGAAAATATTAGATTATCCCATTCTTAAAAAAATCTTATTATTTGGGTTTATTCTAACTGGTATGTTTATCTTTTATGCCACATCTTCTATTTGTGCTACTTTAAAAATAGATGATGCCGACTTTATTACCATGAATAAAAATTATTTAACAATTAGTAATACGAAAATAAGTGTTAATGATTATTTAAATTATGAAAAGAATGAAGATACTTTATATCTATTACCTAGTGATAGTTTAGTAAACTTTAAAATTTTCTTTGATAAATATTTACAAACTAGTGATACTCAATATGTTTTTAGTGGTTCTTTAATTAGTAGTGATGAACTTACTAGTGAGGCATTATTAATGGGTAGAGAAGTTCAAGATGATTATGAAATAGTTGTTGATAAAATGGTTTTAAATGATGTTACAGATAGTAATAATGCTAAAATGGCGGGATTTACTAATTTAGAAGATTTTCTTAATCATGAAGTTTATTTAGATAATTTAAATTCCTTTAAAATAGTAGGTATTAGTGATACTTCTGAACCATCTATCTATGCTAAAAATAATATGTTTATAAATATTATCGCTAATAGTAGTAATCAAAATGAAGATTATTATATGGAAGATAGTATATCTAATAAATTATTGGATTATGATTTATTTAAAGATAATATAAGTATTACTAAGGGTAGTGTTCCAAATAATGATTATGAAGTATTAGTCCCATTCTATAATGAATTAGATATGCCAATAAATAAAACTATTGATACTAAAGTTAATGGTAAAAAATTAAAAGTAGTCGGATATTATGAAGTTAAAAATGATGATAGTATAATGGGTTATTTTGTCAATAATAATACGATTAAATATGATTTAATAAGTAACTCCAATACTTATAGTGTTTATACCCATAATAAAGATGAGGCTTTAAATTATTATCGCAATAATAATGTTCATATTGAAGATTCTTATGATTTTGCTAAAAATAATTATTTAGATAGTCAAAAAGAAAGTATAAGAAATACTTTAACAATTTCTTTAGTAGTCTTAGTTATATCTTTAATTGAAATTATGTTAATGATTCGTTCTTCTTTCTTATCAAGAATTAAAGAAGTAGGTATTTATAGAGCTATAGGTATTAAGAAAAGTGATATTTATAAAATGTTTGCCGGGGAAATATTAGCTATAACATTGACTGCTAGTTTATTTGGTATCTTAGTTATGAGTTATATATTATATTGTTTAAGTAGTGTTTCTTATATTGGTAATATGTATATCGTTAATGTATTTACAATCTTAATTAGTATTGCTTTAGTTATAATATTTAACTTAATTGTGGGATTACTCCCAGTCTATAATACGATTAGAAAAACTCCGGCATCTATACTTGCTAGATATGATGTTGATTAGAATTAAAACATTATGAGATTATTCTTATAATGTTTTTTAGTTGACACTTTTATGTAAAAATTGCGATATTTTTTGGAAAATTGCAACTCAAATCTTGATTTCGGGGGGGGGAATACTATAATAAAGATAGATAGGTAAAATATGTGTCAAGAATAAGACAATGGAGTAGAAATAACTTAAATTAATATGATATACTTAATACGTATAAAAGAATATTTGCTTATCTATTGTTTATAATAAAAGAAGGAGTAATTGTATATGAATAAACAAAACAAAATATCGTTATTTTTAGGAGTATTAGTCTTAACAGTATTAATAGTAACATCATCATTTGCCTATTTTCAAATAACTAATACCGATACAAGTACAAATACTAATTTTACTGGAGAATTAGAAGATATAGAAGATTATGGTAAATCATTATTAAGTGGAGGAATAGAAGGATATCACTTAAATATAATGGCTAGTGATATGGCACCATCAAAAATAGGAACGCATTATTATGGAACAATAGATCCAAATAGTAATTATAATTTAGAAAGACAAAATTATGAGATATCAAATGTAAGTATAGAAGGTGGAGTAAATAATGAAAATGTAGCATATATATGCACATCAGAATTGTCTATAACTTTAGAAGGTTTATTAACAAGTACTAAAGAAGATGGAACATATTATATTCAAGAAGGAGATGGAACATTATATTTAAATGGAAGTAATTTAAAGATAGATAAAAGACAAATAGATTTAAAAGAGTTAATATCTAGTGCTATACAAAATGAAGAAGGAATAAAAGAATATAAAAAGACATTAACATATATAATAAGTAAAGGAAATCCAGGAACATTAA
>CANPYA010000111.1 GCA_947587565.1 uncultured Bacilli bacterium
CTCTTTAAAATATTTCTAAATAATGATAGAATTTAAATGGTGATATTTTATGTATTTAGGTTTAATTTATACATTTTTAACCGGGTTATTCTTTTTAATAGGAATAATTATTAGTAAACATAATAAAAATAACGAAGCATTTTCTTTATTTATTACGAGTCTTGCTTTTGTCGTGATGTTAAGTTTATTATTATGTGATTTATTGCCTGAACTTTATGAAGTTCACAATATTTATTATTTAATTCCAATTATTTTAGGTTTTCTAATTCTAGTATTCTTAGATAAACTAATTCCCCATCATCATCATGAACATCATGAAGAAAAAAATAAGGAAGACGTTATTGATCATAACTTACATTTAAATCATATAGGTATTATTACCATTATTGCTTTAGGTATTCATAATTTACTTGAAGGTTTAACTTTATATAATTTAACTTTAAGTAGTTATTTAAGTGGTCTTTTATTTATGATTAGTATATCTTTACATAATATTCCTTTAGGGTTTCAAATAGGTAATGCGTTAGTATTTAATAAAAAGAATATCTTATTAATATTATTCTTAGTTTTAAGTTCTTTATTCGGTGCTTTAATAATTATAATCTTTGGTAATTTAAGTTCGGTTATTATCAATATTTTACTGGCTTTAACTATTGGCATGATTTTATATATTTTAATCTTTGAATTATTTAATGAAATTAAGTCTTCTTTTAAGAAAAAAGAAGTTATTTATGGTATAATTGTAGGTGTAATAATCTTAATTGTTACATTTTTGGTAGGTGAGTAAAAGTGAAAAAAGTTTTAGTTACAGGTGCTGCTGGTTGTGTCGGAATGCAAGTTATTAAATATTTATTAAGTGAAGGAAAATATGAAATAACGGCTTTAGATTTACGCAATAAAAAGACATTAAAGAAATTAAAAAGATATAGAGGGCGAATAAATATTATTTATGGTGATGTTTTAGATCCTGTTTTAATGGAAGCTTTAGTTAGAGATCATGATGTAATTATTCATTTAGCTAGTGTTATGCCTCCTTTAGGAGAACTTAGTAAAAATGCGAGTGAAATTGTGGAATATAAAGGAACTGAAAATATTATTAAAGCCATTAATTATTATAATGATAAATGTTTTTTGATTTATGCATCGACAACTAGTTTATATGATAGTAGTTTAAGTGGCGAAGTAAACGAAAAGATTAAAGAAGATGAACTTACCAACTTTGCTTATAATAAATATCAAACGGAAAATTTAATTAAGAAAAAATTAAAGAATTATACGATTTTTAGATTACCTTTAGTTTTAAACAATATAGCTCATGAACCATTTATGTATAATATAAAGAAAAATTTAATGGTCGAAGTTACAACGGATGAAGATGCGGCTTATGCTTTTGTAAAAGCCATTAATCATCAAAAAGAATTAAATAAGAAAATCTTTAATGTCGGAATGGGTCAAGAGGGAAGATTAATCTATAATGATGTTTTAAAAAATATTTTTAAATATTATGGCCTGAGTTTAAGATATATTTTATATCGGTTATTCTTAGATAAAAATTATTTAAGTCCCGTTTTACTCGATAGTGATAAATTAGATGATTTAATTCATTATCGGACTGATTCTTTATATAATTATTATAGAAGACTAGAAAGAAAAGGCAAGAAAAGAATATTCCAAAGGATTTTAGCAAAACCCTTATTGGTTTTCAAAAATAAATAAAAAATGAAGGTGGTTTAATGACTGGATTAGTACTAGCTGGTGGTGGTGTCAAAGGCTCATATCAAGTCGGATCTTATTTAGCGTTTAAAAAATGTCATATCAAAATTGATGGGGTAGTTGGTACTTCCATTGGTTCTTTTAATGCCGCTTTAATCGTTAGTGGAATGGAGAAAGAACTTTATGAATTTTGGCGGGATGTCGATGTCGGTAGTTTACTAAGTTTTAATAAAAAATATGTCACTAGTGTTAATAATAATGAAATATTTAAAGAATTAATCTATGGCTTAGAAGAGATTACCAATATTGTTAAAAACAAAGGAATTGATAAAACTAACTTACATAAAATTTTAGATGCCATGATTGATGAAGAAAAAATAAGAAAGAGTAAGATGGATTTTGGTTTAGTAACAGTTAGACTTAGTGATTTAAAACCTTTATATTTATTTAAAGATGATATGAAAAAGGGCAAAATAAATGATTATATCTTAGCTAGTTGTAATTTACCTTTATTTAAAAAAGAAAAATTAATTGATAATAGTTATTATGCTGATGGGGGATTTTATGATAATAAGCCAATTAATATGTTATTAGATAAAGGATATGATAAAATCTATTCTGTGGAAGTTCATGGTATTGGCATAAGTAGAAAAGTTAAAGATAAAAGTAAAGTAATTAGAATTTCCTCTAGTCATTATCTTGGGGGAACCTTAAATGTTAATAAAAGTAAAATCAATGAAAATATTAAATTAGGTTATTATGATACTTTAAAAGTTTTAAAAAAGTATGATGGTTATAATTTTATCTTTAAAAAATTACCTACTTGGGTGTATAATATACTACTGAAAGGGGTTAATCCAGATTTAACTAAGAAAGTAAAACGTTATTTTAAAGCCGAAGATAGTAAAGAATTAATTTTAAAGGCTTTAGAGTATGTGATGGTTAAAGAAGATTATACCTATTTTAAAGTTTATGGTGTTTTTAAAGAAATTAAAAATACGAAGAAACTTAATAATAAACATTTTATTTATGAATTTATTAGAAGTTTAAAAGTTTTATAAGGAGGATTTATGGGAAGAGCATATGAAGTAAGAAAGTATAGTATTCAAAAGACAGGAGCAGCTAGAGGAAAGATATATACCACTTTTGCCAAAGAAATTTATTTAGCGGCGAAGAAAGGGTTACCGGACCCAGATGCAAATATTACCTTAAAAAGAATTATTGAAAAAGCGAAAAAGAGTCAAGTACCAAGTGATATTATTAATAGAGCGATAGAAAAAGCCAAAGGCGTTGGGGGCGAAGATTATTCAGAAGTTATTTATGAAGGCTTTGGTCCCGGAGCATCTACTTTAATAATCAAGTGTTTAACGGATAATGTTAATAGAACCGTTGGGGAAGTACGCGCGGCCTTCAATAAAGTTGGTAAAAGTTTAGGAGTTACTAATTCGGTTTCTTATAATTATGATTATATTGGTGTTTTAACTTTTAAATGTGTGAATGCTGATGCTTTATTTGAAGAATTACTTAATGCCGGGATTGAAATAATTGATTTTGAAGATGAAGATGGGGAAGTAACTATTACAATGAAACCAAATGATCATGATAAAGTTAAAGATGTTGTGGAAAAACTTATTCCCGATGTCGATTATGAAATAGACCAAGTTGGTGAATTTCCTAAAGAAAAGGTTACTTTAAATGAAGAAGATGCAGAAACATTTAAAAAATTATATAATATGTTAGATATTATTGATGATGTAACTGAAATTTATCATAATGTAGATATTGATTTATAAGATATTTTTGTTTATAATTTAATTGTTAACGGTGATGGAATTTACAACTCCGGAGTTAAAACGAAAAACTTGCGTTAAAAGTCATAAGTGTATGAATAAATTCATAAATTAAGGTGGTACCGCGGGTATATAACTCGTCCTTA
>CANPYA010000112.1 GCA_947587565.1 uncultured Bacilli bacterium
AATTTTTTTATTTTTGATTTTTTCTATTATTTTACTTAAAAAGAAGTGATTTTTATTTTTCACTCCTTACTACTGAGTATACTTCTTTTTATTTTACAAATAATATAATTATGATTTATAATTATTCTAGGAGAGTGATATGATGGATCCGGTATTAGTTACAGTATTTGGAATTGATATAAGATGGTATTCTGTTTTATTATTAGTAGGTATAGTTTTAGGAATATATCTTTTTATTAAAGAAGGTAATCGGTTTTTTATACCAAAAGATTTTACTTTTAACTTAGCCTTTTGGGTTATTGTTATAGGTATAATTTGTGCCCGTTTATATTATTGTATTTTTAATTTTTCCTTATACAAAGATAATCTTTTAGATATTTTTAAGATCTGGGAAGGTGGACTTGCTATTCATGGAGGAATTATTGGTGGTTTAATAACTTTAATTGTCTATACTAAAAGATATAAAGTTAGTACTTTTAAAATAACCGATATGGCTGTAGTTCCTTTAATTTTAGCCCAAGCCATAGGTAGATGGGGAAATTTCTTCAATAGTGAAGCTCATGGAGTTGCCACAACTTATTATCGTTTAAAAGAATTACATATTCCGGAAAAAATAATTGAAGGAATGAAAATTGGTAATAGTTATTATCATCCGACATTTTATTATGAAAGTTTATTTTGTATAGTTGGTTTTATTTTATTACTTATTATTAGAAGATATAAATATTTAAAAAGAGGCCAACTTACTTGTATTTATATGATGTATTATAGTGTAGGGCGTTTCTTTATTGAATCTTTAAGAACTGATTCTTTAATGCTTGGCGGATTCCGTGTTGCCCAAATTGTTTCTGTCGTAATGTTTATTGTTGGTTTAGGAATTTTTATGGTATTAAGTCGTAAAGGGCGCTTTGAAGATTTATATAATGAAGAACAAAATACGCCGATTAGATTTTAAAGGAGAATATATATGTATGATTTAGTTATAGTAGGTATGGGTATTGGGGGAATTACCGCTGGTATTTATGCTAAAAGAGCGAATTTAAATGTTTTATTACTTGATAAAGGAATGCCGGGAGGTATGCTTAATAATATTGAAGTGATTAGTAATTATCCAGGACTTTTAAATGTTAAGGGTGCTGATTTTGCTAACAAATTATTAGACCAAGTTAAAGATTTAGAGATTCCTTATAAGTTTGAAGAAGTAAAAGAAATTAAATTAGATAAGGATGAAAAAATAGTTGTAACAAGTAAAGAAGAGTACCGGGCCAAAAATGTGATTATTGCGACTGGGACAAAGCCTAAATTTTTAGGCCTTGATAATGAAAAAGACCTTTTAGGAAGAGGCATTAGTACTTGTGCAACTTGTGATGGCGCATTTTATAAAGGAAAAGATATTGCAGTTGTTGGCAGTGGTTCTAGTGCTTTACAAGAATCATTGTATTTAGCTAAGATTTGCCATAAAGTATATATTTTAAATCGGAAAGATGCTTTTAAAGGTGAAAAAATCTTAGAAAGTAAAGTTAAAAAAACTGATAATATTGAAATTATCTATGGGGTTAATATTAAAGAATATCATGAAAAAGATGGTAAGATTTCCCATATTACTTTAGATAATGGTCAAGATTTAGAAGTCGCCGGAGTATTTATCTATATAGGCTATAAACCAAATACCGAGATGTTTAAAGATTTAGAAATTACTGATGATATGGGTTATATAATGGTTAATGAAAAGTATGAAACTAAAATAAAAGGAATATATGCCATTGGGGATGTTATTAAAAAAGATATTTATCAATTAGTAACTGCGGCGAATGATGGAATATATGCCGTTAGTAATATAACGAGAATTGTAAATTAAGATTATGCCTTTATAATCTTTTTATTTTAAACGATTTTAATTCAATTCAATATATTTTATGCCATTAATTATACAACTTTTTATAATACCTTTTTTCTCTAATTTCTCAATTAAAAAAGTATATATTGAATCGGAATATATTACATTTGGAATTATTGGATTACCCATTAAATTAGCAATAAATTTCAACATCGGTATTTTACCTGTATCTTTTAATCTTTGGGTAATTTTTTTGTTGAAATTTTCAAAATCACAAGATACGATTTTTCCATTTAACATATATCTAAATTCTTTATTATTATTAACAATTTTTTCCCATTCTTTGCTATAATTTTCTTTCTCTAAATCAGTTAATATATGCTCTTTATTTTCTAACGCTTTTATTTCTTTTTTCCTAATAAACCCTATTGTGAATGCATTATGATTAATTTCTTCAGAAAAAATAGCACTTATATCTTTATCTCGATACAAATAGCATATAAGTAAAAGTAAACAATACTCATCGCAATCTAAATGACTTGTCCAAACTCTAATTCTATTACTATTATTGCTAACTTTTTTTAATTTATTAAAGTCTTCCGTAAAATCATAAGGTCTATTTTTATAAATTTGGGATAAAATCTTTCTATTAAATGGTGTTGTACTATTAAGTTTACCAATACTTAATGTTAATGGTAAACATACTTTAATGTTTTCGTTGTTGCATTTTTTGAGTAATCCAAGAGCTGAATCAGATGATACAATTTCTATGATATCGTTATTAATTCCATCAAAATTTTTATATTTAAAATCCATTATCAAACACCTTTTCTACCCATATTATATATTATTTTCATTAAAAGATAAATATTATTGAGATTTTTTCTATATTGACAAACTACATCTAGTTAAGTAAAATAATTGCTACAAAGGAAGGAAAAAAATGAATAACTACGAAGAATTATTAAAAAAATTAAATGCAATATTAAATCAAAAAATATTGGAAAGAAATAAATTAGAAGAGGAACAGAAAGAAATTTCTAATAAATTAAATGATAAAGATAATGAAATAAAAAATACAAATGCTTATATTAAGGCTTTTGAACATATCTTATTTATTTTAGAAAATAATATTAAATTTCATAATTTAGGAACTTATGGTGTTACTATGACAATTTTTTTAGTCCTTGCTGCTTTTAATTATTCTTTATTTATATATGCTATTCAAGAAAGCTTACCTACTTTTTTACAATTAATAACGGTTTTATTTATTTTCTCAGTGATAATTGGCCCACTTTGGTTTTATTTTGTCTGTGAACCTCAAGAATTTAAAAGGATTAAGAAAGAAAATAACATAGATGATGTTAATGAAAAATTAGAAAGAGCAAGAGAAAAACGAGAAAACTTAAATAAGGAAAATGAACTAATTTTAGAAGAGGAAAATAAAAGACAAGATAAAATTATTTTATTAGATGAAGAATTAAAAAAGATCCAAGAAAATATAAGAAATGTTGAAGGTAGCAAAGAAATGGCTATTAAAATGATTTTAGACGATGCTATTAATGAAGGAAGAATAAATGCTACCTTTAGTCAAGATTTAGAAATTCAAAAAACACTAGCGAGATTACCTAAAAAATCTCGTCAAAACAAGATGTAAAACCTAAAATAATAATTAGGTTTTCTTTTATTTTTGTAGTATAATTAATTTGTAGGTGAATTA
>CANPYA010000113.1 GCA_947587565.1 uncultured Bacilli bacterium
TATGAAAGATTAGAATATTTGGGAGATGCTGTTTTAGAACTTATTACGAGTGAATATTTTTATTTAAATACCGATTATAAAGAAGGTGAAATGACTAAAAAAAGAGCTAGTTTTGTTTGTGAACAAGCCTTAAGTCATTATGCTAAAGATATAGGTATTGATAAATATATAAGAGTGGGTCATGGCCAAGAACATAATATTAATGACACCATTATTGCGGATACTTTTGAAAGTGTTTTAGGAGCCATTTATCTTACTTATGGGTATGATAAAGCTAAAGATTATGTTTTAAAAATAATTGTGCCTTATATAGAGCGGAATTTTATCTTTTTTGGCGATTATAAAACGATATTACAAGAATATGTGCAAACGGATAAAAAAAGTTTAGAGTATGTGGTTACGAAAGAATATGGGGAAGCTCATGATAGAACTTTTGAAGTAGAAGTCAGAATTGATAATATTGTCTATGGTAAGGGTATTGGGAAGAGTAAAAAGGAAGCCGAACAAAAAGCGGCTTATGATGCTTATAAAAAGTCCGCAAAGTAGGTGAGTTATGTATTTAAAGAATATTAGATTAGAAGGTTTTAAATCTTTTGCTGAAAAGACTAATTTTGAACTTAATAAAGGAATTACGGCGGTTGTTGGTCCCAATGGTTCTGGTAAAAGTAATATTGTTGATGCCATTCGTTGGGTTTTAGGGGAGCAATCTGCGAAATCTTTACGTGGTAAAGAAATGAGTGATGTCATTTTTGCGGGTTCTGAATATAAAGAAGGTTTGAATAAGGCTTCTGTTATTTTGACATTTGATAATAGTGACCATTACTTAAATTATGAAGCGGATGAAATCGAAGTTAAAAGAAGTGTTTATAAAACGGGCGAAAATGAATATTTTATCAATAATAATCGGGTAAGACTTAAAGATGTTACCGATTTATTTATTGATTCTGGAAGTGGTAATGATGCTTTTAATATTATTAGTCAAGGAACAGTTACAGATATTGTTAATTCCAGACCCATTGATAGACGGGTAATCATTGAAAGTGCCGCCGGAGTTTTAAAATACAAAAAAAGAAAAGAAGAAAGTTTAAAAAAATTAGATAAAACCAAAGATAATTTAGGAAGTATTAATTTAGTAATTGATGAGTTAGCACTCCAAGTTAATCCTTTAAAAGAACAAGCGGTTGTGGCTCAAAAATACCTAGATTTAAAGGATAGTTTAAAAAATACGGAAATTGCTTTAATAACGGAAGATATTACCACTTATAATACGGAATATAGTGCCCTAAAAGATAAAGAAGAAGAATTAACCCAAAAACTTAATACGATATCCAAGGACACTAATAATGAGACTATTGAAAAACTAAAATTAGAAATCTATAAATTAGATGATAGTCTAACTAGTAATAATCAAAAATTATTAAATTTAACGGAAGAAATATCCCATTTAGATAGTGAAAAAAGAATTACAATTGAAAGAAGTAAATATGAATTTAGTCAAGATAAAATTCAAAATAATTTAATTAATTTAAAAGAAGAAGAATTAAGTTTAATTAAAGAAATTGAAGTAAATAATCATGAAATAGATATTTTAAACAAAAATATTACGGATAAGAGTAATGAAAATAAAAAGATAACTTTAGAATATGATAGTTTAATCCAAAAAAGAAATGTTTATAATAGTGAATTAGATACTTTAAATAAAAATAAATTATTATTAGAAAATAAAATTGATATTGAAGAGAGTAATATTTTAAATAATGAAATGTTACCTTTAAGTGTTAAAAATATTTTAAATAATCCAAGACTCGAAGGTATTCATAATACCATTGGTAATTTAATAACGATACCGGATAACTATATTGAAGCCACATCTGTAGTTTTAGGGGCTCAATTAAATTTTCTAGTTGTCGATAATGAAAAATGTGCAAAAGATGCGATTAATTACTTAAAAGAAAATAATATTGGAAGAGCTACATTCTTACCTTTAAATATCATTAAATCTAGATTGATGAGTGAAGATATAATCGAAAGATTAAAAGCCATAAAAGGTTATGTCGGTATTCTTTCAAATTTAATTACTTTTAATGAAACTTATCGGGATATTATCGAAAATTCTTTAGGTAATGTGGTCGTTACCGAAGACATTGATAGTATGAATTTAATTGCTAAAATTCTTGAATATAAATATCGGGTTGTTTCTTTAGATGGTTCCATTGTTTATGCGGGAGGTTCTATAAGTGGTGGTAAAAATAATAGTAATAAAAATAATTTAAATAGTAAATTAAACTTAGCGAAAGATAAAGAAGAGTTAAATAAAATAATAAGAAATATTACAAATTTAGAAGAAAATATTAAGAATCTTAATAGTGATATTGATATTTTAAGTTTAAAGAAAAATGAAACAGCGACTAGTTTAATTAATTTAAATACCAATAAAGAAAATAAATTACATTATTTAAATGAATTAGAAGATAAATTAAAAATAGTTAAAAATGATATTGAAGGCGCCGAAAATTTACAAAATAATAGTTTAGATCAAAAACTAAATGATTTAATGGCTAAGTTAAATACTTTAAATATCGAAAAAGAAAAATTAGAACAAAGTATTAATGATTTAAAAGAAAAGAAAATTGATTTAAATAATGAATTAGAAACGAAAGAAAAAGAAAATAGTAAGAATAATCAAGAATATCGGTTAATATCTAATGAACTTAACAGTATTAGTGTGGATATCGGTAAACTTAATGTTAAATTAGATAATTTACTTCTTACATTAAATGAAGAATATAGTATGACTTATGAATATGCCAAAGAAAATTATGAATTAACATTAGAAATAGATGAAGCAAGAAAAAATGTCCAACATATTAAAAATGAAATTAAACATTTAGGCGATGTCAATGTTGGTAGTATTGCGGAATACGAACGAGTTAATACGAGATATGAATTTTTAATGAATCAACGAAATGATTTAGAAAAATCCATGAGTAGTTTAATGGATATTATTGAAGATATGGACAAAATTATGGTGGAAAAATTTAAAACTACTTTTGAAAAAGTTAGTACGGAATTTAGTAAAGTATTTAAAATTATGTTTCAAGGTGGGGAAGGTAGATTAGAGCTTACTTTACCAAATGATTATTTAAATACGGGAGTTGAATTAAAAGTTATTCCACCAGGTAAAAAACTACATAGTACCCAAAGTTTATCCGGTGGGGAAAAGAGTTTAACGGCCATCTGTTTATTATTTGCGATATTAAATGTTTCGCCAGTGCCATTTATTGTCCTAGATGAAGTCGAAGCTGCTTTAGATGAAGCCAATGTGGATTTATTTGGGGAATACTTAAATAAAAAGAAATTAGATAGTCAATATATATTAATTACCCATAAAAAGAGAATGATGGAATATGCCGATGTCTTATATGGTATTACGATGCAAAATGCCGGAATAAGTAAAGTAGTGGGAGTTAAATTAGAAGTTTAA
>CANPYA010000114.1 GCA_947587565.1 uncultured Bacilli bacterium
ATATCCTTTTTAGTTAGCCATTCGCCCATTCTTTTCTCAAGAGCCTTTTTGTCATAGTATAATAATGAATCAAAGTCACCAGTTAACTCTTCTATTTCTTTTCTTATTTCTCCCATTAACTTATCCCCGTCATATACTTGATCTAATTTTTCTTTATCATTACATACGAATATGTATAATAATTTTTCAAGTATACTACCTTTCTTTACTTCATTATAATCCATTTTCTCAAGATAATCTAGATTAATATCTACAATATGGATTCCAAAATCTCTTATTTTATGACTTTCTTTTTCCATCATCTCACTGAAATATACAAATCTGTTTTCTTTAAAATAATCAAAATTATCAAAACAAAATTGCCATATATGTTTTATATTTTTATAATCTTCTTTATGATAGATATCTCTTAAATATAATTGACATAGATAACTAAAATTCTTTTTAGAGAGTTCACTATAACTATTATAGTTAAATTCAAATGAAAAATACATATCTTGATTTTTATATACCAAGTCGGCTTCACTATTGATAATATTAGTGTTTACTCCAAGATGGGGTGTTACTATTTCAAAATCTGCTTTTAACTTTTCAATAGGAATTTCTATAATAGCACTGATGATATTAAGTAAGTATTCTTGAGAGATTTCAGTACCACTTGTAAATATTTTCTTGACTACTTCATCCTTTAATAGGACTTTATCGGATTTCCTCATAATTTTCACTTTATATATTTGCTTTTTTTCTCGGGTTTCCTTTTTTTTCATTAAAATTTGTTAAAAAAATTTTATAAATTATTAAAAAAAGATACTAAATTAATAGTATCCCTTTCTAATTATTTCTAAAGATATCTCTTGTATATACTTTATCTTCTACATCTTGTAATTCATCATCATAACGATTAGTTATAATAACATCACAAGCATTTTTAAAAGTTTCTAAATCATGTTCAACTGGATAACCTTCAAAAACATCGGCCTTAAGTGTTGGTTCATATATTTTTACATCAACACCTTTTTCAGCAATTTTAGCCATAACCCCTTGAATAGCACTAGCTCTAAAATTATCTGAACCAGATTTCATTATTAAACGATATACTCCCACTATTTTTGGACCTCTAGATACAACCATATTAGCAATATGTTCTTTTCTAGTTTCATTAGCATCTACTATTGCATTAATAATATTTTCAGGAACATTCTTGCAATTGGCTTTTAATTGTTTAGTATCTTTAGGAAGACAATATCCACCATAACCAAAAGATGGATTATTATATTGACTACCTATTCTTGGATCTAAACATACACCATCAATAATATCTTTAGTATTTAGACCATTTATTTCGGCATAAGTATCTAATTCATTAAAATACGCTACTCTTAAGGCTAAATAAGTATTAGCAAATAGTTTAACAGCTTCTGCTTCCGTTGAACCCATATATTTAACTTCTACATCTTTTTTTAAACTATTTTCTTTTAATAATTCACCAAATTTTTGAGCTTCGGGAGTTGTATCGCCAATTATAATTCTTGATGGATACAAATTATCATAAAGAGCATTACCTTCTCTTAAAAATTCCGGACTAAAGACAATATTATCAATATGATATTTTTCTTTAATTTTTTTAGTATAACCAATAGGTACAGTTGATTTAATAATCATTGTAGTTTTTATATTCATAGATATAACTTTTTCAATAATATCTTCAACTAAAGAAGTATCAAAATAGTTAGTTTCAACATCATAATTAGTTGGAGTACTAATAATAACATACTTGGCATCTTTAAAGGCTTCCTTATAATCTAAAGTGGCTTTTAAATTTAATTTCTTTTCCTTAAAATATTTTTCAATATATTCATCTTTAATTGGACTGATTCTTTTATTTATCATCTCTACTTTTTCAGGTATAACATCAAGTGCTACTACCTCATTTTTTTCACTAAGTAATGTGGCTAGAGATAAACCAACATATCCTGTTCCTGCGATTGCTATTTTCATTTTTTAATTCCTTCCTTCTTTTTTTATAATTTAACTCCATCAGCAGTATGGCATATATAAGATGTATATTTTTCTTTAACTAATTGCATTATTTCATTTTCATATTTCGGATTAATAAGAGCAATACAACATCCTTTAAAGTCTACTTCCGAAATTCTTACACCATAAATCCCTTTATTCTTTTTTA
Organism: uncultured Bacilli bacterium; assembly: GCA_947587565.1. Classification (GTDB taxonomy): domain Bacteria; phylum Bacillota_I; class Bacilli_A; order RF39; family UBA660; genus SIG200. The sequence goes on from CANPYA010000114.1 coordinate 2,186, forward strand.
ATATTTCATATAATTTTGTAAGTTCTAAAGAATCAATTCCAAAGTTTTCAATAAAACTATCACTAGATTCGGTAACTAACTTACCCAAAGCATCAATATCACCTTTTTGATAAGCCTTTACTCCTTTTTCAACTCTTTTTATCTCATTATAGAAATGTTCAGCTTTTTTAGCAAATTTCACGGGTAATTTATCTTTATATTTAACAAATATTTCATATGGTACTTCCCTTAAGTTAGTTTTATTAAAGGTACTATATTCCATATTACTAAAAGCTTTAAGCAAATAAGCCACACTTCTTAATTCATCTACATGAATATTATAATTATTAACATTATTATCTACATCTATAGAAAATATTCCAATTACAAATGGTGGCATATTTGCTGGTTTATTTATTAATTTATAACTATCATCTAACATATCCATATATAAAAGTTTATTTTTTTCAGCATATATTTCACAAGTTGGATTTAACCCGCCATAAGTTTCAATTTCTTTAACTATTTCAATTAATTCATTTGTCTCTAATTTAATATTATTAATAAACGCTAAAGCATTTAGAAAAGTAATAATTATTGCATTAGATAATGATAAAGAACTTACCGGAAGTTCGCTATCAATTATTCCTGATAAACCGTATTTTAAAGCATATCTTTTACTTAAAGCAATTGTTGTACTCCGAAGACAATCCGCCCAGTCATTTTGTTTTTCACTCGGTGTATTTAAAATATGCCATTGAGCTCTTTTAGGAAATTGCAAAAATTCTAATTCAATTACCCCATTTTGTTTAATACTATATGCCATATGAATACCTTTATCTATAGCAAAGCCAATACTTTGTCCTAAATTATGAAGAGCATTATCTCCTAGAAGACATATTCTGTAAGGGGTAAAAGTTAAATACATCGGATCCTTTTTATATTTATTTTTAAATGTACTTTTAACTCTTTCATCTCCACTAGCATATGTTACATTATCACTATTATTTACCTTTTGAATATTTTCAAATTCTTTAGTTCTTTTATCAATTGGTTTTAAAGCATCACTAGGTATTAACCAATTCTTTCCTATTTTTCTTGCTCCAGCAATACGATTTTCGCGACATAGTGCCGTTACTTTTCTTTCTTTCATTTGCCACTTAGCACTTATTTCTTTAATGCTTATATATTCCATAAATCACCACACGGGTTATATTTTATGACATATAAAAAGAAATGTC
>CANPYA010000115.1 GCA_947587565.1 uncultured Bacilli bacterium
CTTTTGCAGCTTCAGCCATAGACTCAATAAAATCAATTTGTTGATATTCTCTTCCCCAAGCTGTTGTTGGATCTTCATCTTGGCCACAACTATGGATATAAGCTTTTCCATTACGAGAGGCAATTCCGATTGATTGATTTTTTAGACATGAGCCAAATCCTCCCATCATATGACCTTTTGCATGGGCAAGATTTACTATTGAATCATAATTATCCAAGTTTTTACCAACAATGTCATATTTTAAATGTTTACCATTTTCAACTGGAATTTTAATTTCGCCAGCTGCATCCATAATATCTACATCTGCAAATGATGTAAATCCATGTTTCTCTGCAACTTTCATGTGATCTTCGGCTGTATTTCTAGCTCCATCATATGCTGTATTACATTCAATAATTGTTCCATTTAACTTTTTTACAAATGGCCCTATTAAATCTGCTTTTAAGTAACCTTTTGACCCATCTTCACCTGTTGATACTTTTACTCCAACTTTACCTTTTAATTCAACACCTAAACTCTCATAAATTCTGATTAAATTTTCTGGTGTTATATCTTTTGTGTAATACACCTTTGATTTCATATTATCATCATTCTCCTTTTATTCTATTGTACCATTATTTTTTAAATTTAAAAATTATTTATTATCTTTATTTTTTAAAGAACGACTCCGAGTTAAATATCTAACTTTATTTAAATCTTTTTGCTCAATATACTTTGTTACTTTTTGAGCAATACTAGGTACTAATATTTCTCCACTTATGCTTTTTAACTCACTATTAATAATATCTTCAGCCTCAATTATTTCACTAGTTGCAATTAAATTTTCATATCCTAGCAAACATAAATCATTTTTACTAGCATAATTATTAATAACTTTAATAAGTCTTTGAATAGTTTTATCTAATTTATCAAATGGTAAATTACCTCTTTTTAAATTAAATAATAATACTTTATCTTCTTCTTTAAGCATAGGAATTAAATCAATTGTTCCTTCATAACCAAGTCTTTTAAAAGTATATTTTTCTTTTTTTAAATCTGCTTCAAATAGATACTCACTTTCTAAAGCATGATCTTCATCATAGGTATACATTATAACCGTAATATTTTGAAAAATTAACCCATTCAAGAAAATCTCAATTTCTACTTTACTTTTATTATCTTCACTACTATAACGATATTGTTTCGTATTATTATCTTTATCTACTACAATTTGAATTTTATCATAATTCATTACCGTTAAAGCTGGAATACTTTCTAAATTCATTTTTAAAGCGGCATTTTGAAACTTAAAATGTTCTTGATCAACCCAACTACTAAACCGATAACTTAATTTTTCATCTTTTAAAGAACTTTTAATAAATTCAATTTTGCCATTTTTATGAAAAATTATTTGTCGCTCATTTTTATTTGTTTCATTTAATTGCCAACTAACTTGACTATTACTATAAAAAACTTCTTCTGTAGGATAATAATATTTCGTATCAGGTCTTAAATACTTATCAAGATAAGAAGGAGATGAAAATTCTACCCTTTCTGTCCAATATTGATTTAAATCCAAAAGATGTGCTTGTGTTTCTTGCATTTTTTCATTTAATAAAGAAAGTAGTTGATGATAGGGATTATGATAACGATATTTTATTAAATTCTTACCTACTGGTTTTCTTTTATAAACATTTCGTTTATAAGTTGTTAAATCTAACCCATTAGTCAAAGTTATAATAAAATTTTCTTTTTCATATAAATACCAACCTAAGGAAGAAACCAAATTATCAATAATTTTAAATATTGCATCATTTGATAAAGCCTTATCTAAAGTTATTTCTAAATCACTATTTTTAACTTCACTAGATTGTTTAATTAATATAGCTCCTAAAAAATCTAAACCTTCCATAATAAAATAAGCCATATTATTATCTTTAGGTTCGATCATATTTTGATAAATATTTTCATTTAGTTCTTTTAGTTTAGTTAACGCATCTTTAAACTCATCATGATATTTAACTAAGCTAATTCTTTCTTTACTTTTTCCTTTTAAAGCAATGTTTTTATATTGCATATCCAAAACCTCCAACACTTTTATTAATATTCTAACACTAATTTAATCAAATTACTATTAATTTTAAATTATCAAAAACGAAAAAAATTTTACATATTTTTTTAAATTAGGCCCCCAAGTTTGACAGTTTAGAGAACAAAAAGCAGTTAAAAACTGGTTTTTTTAAGCTTAAATACTTGCGTAGTATCTCGTAGTATGGTAAAATAGTTTTAGAAAGTAGTTGATTATATGAGAATTAGTTATTCTAAATCTAAAAATGCCACTTGTTTTTATATTATTAAAGACTATTCTAAAAACGGTAAAAGAACTACCAAGAAAATTGATACTATTGGTAATCTTAAATATGTTGAAGAAAAAGCTAAAGAACAAGGTATTGATTATAAAACTTGGTTAAACAATTATTTAAAAAATTATATTAATGAACATCCTGAAGAAAATAAAGAATATATTATTAAAAAATATTCTAATAAATTAATACCTAAAGACTCTGATAATTTATATAATGTAGGTTATTTATTTTTAGAAAATATTTATTACAATCTTAAATTAGATAAAATTTGTAATGAAATAGAAAATAAATATCGTTTTAAATTTAATTTAAATGATATCTTAGCCAATCTTCTCTTTTCTAGAATTATTTATCCTTCTTCTAAATTAAAGACTCATGAATTATCTAAAAAATTTATTGAAGTTCCTAATATTAAATTAGAAAATATTTATCGAGGCCTAACCTATTTAAATAAAGAAATGGACTTTATTCAAGAAAAAGTATATGAAAATAGTTTAAAGGTTATTAATCGTAATTCAAGAGTTATTTACTTTGATTGTACTAACTATTTCTTTGAAATAGCCAATGAAGATGATTTTCGAAAATATGGAATTAGTAAACAACATCAACCAAATCCTTTAGTTGGCATGGGCTTGTTTTTAGATGGCGATGGCCTACCCTTAGCTATGAATATTTATCCTGGCAATGAAAATGAAACTCAACATTTACTTCCAACTGAAAATAAAATAATTAAAAATTTCAAATTAGAAAACACCAGTGTAGTAATATGTACCGATGCTGCTTTATCTACTGATGAAATAAAATCATTTAACGTTAATAATAAAGGTGGTTTTGTTATAACTCAATCACTAAAAAAATTAAAAGAAGAAGATCGTAACGAAGCCTTAGATCCTACTGAATGGTGGATTATAGGCGATTTAAAAAATAGATACAATATAAAAGATATTGAAGCAAATGAAGAATTATTAAAAAA
>CANPYA010000116.1 GCA_947587565.1 uncultured Bacilli bacterium
TTGATAGTATATTTATCTAACATTTGCTCAATAATATTATTCATTTCTTATTTTTCCTTTCCAAATATTTTACTAATAAATTGATATTTGAAGAATGATATAAATTACTTAGTTTTTTGATTTTTAGTACATTTAAATTATTAAATTCATTTTTATCAATTCTTAAATCATTAAATAACATATTTTCTAAATTAAAAATGTTTTTTAAAGGCGCTAAAGAATATAACTTATCACATAATGCTTTTTCTTTAGAAGCTATTTGATAAGAATAATCGTTTTCTTCTTTTAAGATTATTTCTTCAGGATATGCAAGTGTTGGTACATCCCGATATGTAAAGAAACCAAAAGAGGTATCATATTGTTTTTTCTTCTTCTTATTAAATGTTGCACAAGTTACAGTATCTACTCTTTCCGGTATTAAACCATAATAAGACAACGCATATTCAAAAGAAATATAAGATGGGCCATAAATGCTCCCAGCCAGTAAATAACTTGGGGTATTTTGGTTTGTTTCATAAAGTCCATTCTTAATTTTAAACAATTTACCTGTTTTAACTTCCCTTGTTAATTTTGTGTTTTTATTGGCATATTCCTTTAAATTATTCTTCGCCATACTATTTGTAATTATCATATTTTCACCACTTTTTATCATTATATGATAATTTCTGGTGAAAATCAAGCATATTTTTGCTTATTTTGTTCTATTATTTTTATTTTGTTTATATTATAATAAAGAAGATTGGGTGATTTAAATGAATAGACATTTTGATAATATTGATATCTTTTTTATTATTTTTATTTCCATCTATTTTATCTTTCTCTTTTTATTTGTCACCTATTACACTTTATGCCAACTAGAATTAATCTTTAATAAAAATAATTTACATTTATCTAAACCAACAAAGCCCCTAAAAATTAAACCTAACCCTTATAAATTATACTTAAAAAAAAGAAATATTCCTTATCAAGTAAATATTTCTTATGTGAGTAATACCCCTAAAAATAAATAATTATCTAGTTATATTATCTTCATTATTTAAAGTATTTTTAAAATTATTAAGGGCTAATTTAAGCATTGTTAAAGATGATTCACAAGAAATTCTTAAATATTCTAATTTAGACATTCCTAAATTTTCACATGCTTCTTTAATAATCTCTTGGCGCTCTTCATTAGTAGTATTGTCATTTATATAACCCGCCAGATAATATAGAGATATTAATTTCATAAAATTCAATTCATTACTTTTAAAGTAAATACTTAAATAATCTTGTAATTCAGGATTAATTTGCATATCACTAAAATAATCCATTAAAATATTTTTAACATCTTTTTTATAGAAATCATTAATACTTATGGTATCATCATATTTATATAAAGCAATATATGTTTCTAAATTATCAGTTATAACTTTTTCTACTTCACTCAAAATATTTACAATATATTCTTTTGGCACTGTCATATTTAAACCAATTTTAATATTAGATAGATATGTCCATAACTCTTTAAATACTTCTAATTTAGATTTTTTACTCATTTGAGCATTTTTAACTATTTGAAATTTATCTTGTAATAAAATATTAGTTTTAATATCTTTTAAATTAGCCATAAAATTATTTAGTAAATCTTCATTACCTAGAGATAAATTATGATTTTTTAATAAAGTATTTATATATAACTTCATAAGTTCTGTTGCATTAATATTTTTATGATAATTATTTACCCTATACATTAAAGTTTGAAATGTAACAGTTAGTTCACTCAAATATTCCGTAGCATTTATTCTAATACAACCATCAATTAATAACCTATTATATAGTTCATAATATAGTGCTAAAAAAAGTTCTGGATCATTTATCTTATATGATTTATCAATAAGACTTGTTATTTTCACAAAATTATTTTTATTCATCAAAACCCTCCAAATTTCTTTATATTATAATGTTAAATGCAAATTTTTGCAAGTTATCAATTTTTTTTATAAAAAAGAATAAGACAATTATCTTACTCTAATCTAAATCATAGTTATAAACACCATGAATTTTCTTTAAATCATTTTCGGTTGGTTGACTTACCACATACTTATCATCTTCTTTAGTAACGGTAAATGTTAAAGTATATTCAACTCGATCAGTCATATTTTTCATTTGTTCAAGTTTATAATCTAAAAATTTATCAACACTATATTCACCATTCTCATCATTAAATTCATTAGGGTTATTTTGCAAATAATAAGAAGCATTCTCTTGGGCTTTATATAAATCATATACTTCAATTTTAACGGATACATAACTTACATCTTCATCATATTCTTCTTCCGTTATTTCATAACTTAAATCTTGATATTGCTTTTTTAAAATATCCCTATAAGCTTCACTTTGATGATCATTTAAGTTCTCCTTTTCAATGGTACTTTCTAAATCCACTAAAACTTCACTATCGAGTGTCTTATATTTTTTTAAATACGTTTCGACGGCATTCTTCGCTGTATTCGCCCCACACCCAAACAACAATAAACTTACTACTAATAAAGAAATTATTTTTTTCAAATCTATCACCTACAATTATTATTACTTTTATTTTTTATTTTATACATTATTATACGATAATTTAATTAATTCATAGATAGCATATTCCTTACTTCCTAAATTACCTTTTAATTTTTTTAACATTTCTGAATACATTACCTCTGGCTTGTCAATTAATTTATCAAACCATTCTAAATAAATATATTTAAGTTTACTATATTCTTTATTTTGATACATATTAAGAATTTCTAATTTTAAGATTTTTTTAATTTTGGTTTCTTGTCTTGTTTCTTTAATTATTTTATCTTTTTTAATAACTTCATAATCTATTTTTGTAACACTTATATTATACATAAATTCATTGATATTTATTTCATCATCTAAAATTAAACTACTTTTGCTTATAGTTTCTCCCTCATCATTAAATTCTAAAGCCATACTATTTTTGCCATCACTAACTAATGCGGCATATTTTAATATGGTATTATCTTTTAACTTGGTCTTATTTAAAATAGTCTTTAAAAAACTAGCATCTACCTTAACGATCTTACTTCTGAAATTCAAATAAGTTTTCGCATCAACATGCACTAAAGGTATTTTTTTAACATATTCTAAATTATCATCTTCATCCCATTCATAAAACATACAATAATTTTCTAAAAAATTAATATATAAATCATAATAGTAGTCCATTTTTCTTCCTCCTTAGGCTCATAATAATTAAAAATATACCAATAAAAAACAAGTCACAATAAATACTTCTAATAATAAAATAGACAAATTCTA
>CANPYA010000117.1 GCA_947587565.1 uncultured Bacilli bacterium
GTTGATGAATTAGATAATAATCCCTTGATTATTGATGAAATTTAGAAAGGAAATGATATAGATGCATAATGATAAAATAAATAGTGTAAAAAAAGAATTAGAAAATGTTTTTGATGGTGTTAATACTTTAGAAAAATTAGAACAAATAAAAGTGGAATATATGGGTAAGAATGGTAAAATTACGACTTTAAATAGTTTAATAAGAGAAATACCTAATGAAGAGAAAAAAGAATTTGGGATGCAAGTAAATGAATTAAAAGATTTATTTAATACCAAATATACCCAAATAAAGGAAGAAATTGAAGAAGCTGAAATAAATGAAAAATTAAATAAAGAAGCTATTGATGTTACTTTACCAGGAACCGAAATCCCTCGAGGCTCTGCTAATATGATTGAAAGAGTAATTGAAACTTTAGAAGAATTATTAATGAGTATGGGTTATGATGTTGTGGAAGGACCAGAAGTGGAAAAAGATTTATATAACTTTGAACTTTTAAATTTACCAAAAGGACATCCGGCTAGAGATGCGCAAGACACCTTCTATATAAAGGGAGAAGAATATTTGCTTCGTAGTCAAACAAGTCCAGTTCAAGTAAGAACAATGTTAGAAGCTAAGGGTGAAAAACCAATTAGAATTATTTGTCCGGGTAAAACATACAGAAGAGATGAAGATGATGCGACACATTCACATGAATTTACCCAAATGGAAGGCTTACTAATTGATAAAAATATTACTTTAGGAGATTTAAAAGGAACTTTTGAAGAAATTGCGAAAAAGTTATTTGGAGAAGGCAGAGAAACGAGATTTAGACCTAGTTATTATCCTTTTACCGAACCTAGTGTCGAAATGGATATCAGTTGTTTTAACTGTAATGGTAAGGGTTGTAATATTTGTAAAGGTACTGGTTGGATTACAGTTGGTGGAGCTGGTATGGTCAATCCGATTGTTTTAAAAAATTGTGGTTATGATAGCGAAAAATGGAATGGCTTTGCATTTGGTTTTGGTATCGAAAGACTAGCTATGCTTAAATATGGCGTTAATGATATACGGGTATTTTATTTAAATCATGATATTCGTTCTTTAAAAGAATTAAATAGAAGGGAGTATTAAAATGGCAATTAGTTTAAATTGGGTTAATGATTATATCGATATTAAAGATGAAGATAAAGTAGCTTTAGCAAATAAAATAACTAAAGCTGGAATAAATGTGGAAAAAGTTACCTCTAATAACATTAATAATTTAGTTGTTGGGGAAATTTTAGAAGTTAAAATGCATCCAGATAGTGATCATTTACATTTATGTAAGGTTAATACGGGAAAAGAAGTAGTCCAAATTGTCTGTGGCGCAAGTAATGTTAGAGAAAATCTTAAAGTTATCGTGGCTTTACCTGGTGCTATATTACCTGGTGATTTTGAAATCAAAAAAAGTGTTATCCGTGGTGAAGAATCTAATGGCATGATTTGTGCTTTATTTGAATTAGGTTTAGAAGAAAAGACTGAAGAAACATATAATAAAGGAATTACCGAATTAGGAGATGATGCCGTTGTTGGGGAAGATGCTCTTAATTATTTAGGTTTAAATGATACAGTTTATGAACTTGACTTAAATCCTAATAGAACCGATTGTAATAATCATATTCCTTTTGCTTATGAAGTAGCAGCTACTCTTGGTAAAAATGTAACACTTCCTAGTACAGCATATAAAGAATTAGATGAAGATATCAATGATTATGTTACTTTAAAAGTTGATACAAAAAATGTCTCTATGTATAACTTAATGATGGCGAAAGATGTAACTATTAAGGAAAGTCCCAAATTTATTAAACAAAGACTAGAAGTTGCGGGTGTTAGAAGTATAAATAATGTCGTTGATATTTCAAACTATGTAATGCTTGAATATGGTCAACCTTTGCATTTCTTTGATAAAGATATTGTTGGGGATAAAATTGTTGTAAGAATGGCCCGGGATAATGAAAAAATTGTTACACTAGATAAAGAAGAAAGAAATTTAACTAAAGATGATATTTTAATAACTGATGGTGATACTCCTTTATGTGTTGCGGGTGTTATGGGTGGTTTAAATAGTGGTATCTCAGATAGTACTAAAAATATTTTAATTGAATCTGCGATCTTTAATCCTTTAAATATTCGTTATACTTCCATTAGATTAGGTTTAAGAAGTGAAGCAAGTTTAAGACTCGAAAAACCACTTAGTTATGAATATTCCCTAATGGCTATCAAAAGAGCCTGTCATTTACTGGAAAAATATGCCGATGCAAAAATTGTTAAAGGTTGTGTAACTTATGATGTAACTGATAAAACTCCAAAAGTTGTTAAAGTTACCGAAGAAGAAATTAATTCTATATTAGGTATGGAAATAGAGAAAAAAGAAGTCGAAAGAATTCTCTCTAATTTAGGATTTACTTATACTTTAGATAATGGTGTTTATGAAGTAACTGTTCCAAATAGAAGACAAGATATTTATAATCAAAAAGAAGATATTATTGAAGAAATAGGAAGAATTTATGGTTATGATAATATTAAACCAACTCTACCTTTAGTAAGTATTAAAAAGGGTGAATATAAAGAAAATGTTGGCTATCGTAAAATGATTAGTAAATATTTAAGAGGTTTAGGTTTTAATGAAATAAGAACATATACTTTAGTTAGTGAAGAAGAAAGTGAGAAATATAATTATCATTTTGGTAAGACTATTAAATTATTAAGACCAATGTTAAAAGAAAAATCTTGTGTAAGACAAAGTTTACTAAATGCTTTAGTCCAAAATGCTAAATATAATAAAAGTAAAAAGAATAATGATGTTTTATTATATGAAATATCTAATATCTATTATGAAGATGCAGAATACACGGAAGATACTAAATTAGCTTTCATTATGACTGGTAAATATTTAGCCAATACTTGGAATCAAATAAGTTATAATGTCGATTTTTACTTAATTAAAGGCATGGTCGAAAATTTATTAAAATTCTTAGGCCTTAATAATCGTTATACTTTAAAATTAAGTGATAATTTACCAAAAGAAATACATCCAAAAATTAATAGTGAAATAATTGTTGATGGTGGATCTGTTGGTTATTTTGGTAAACTACATCCAAATATTAGTAAAGATGATATGTATGTATGTGAAGTATCTTTAACTAAATTAATTAATCATAAAACTAGTGACTTTAAATATAAAGAATTAAATAAATATCCTAGTATTGAAAAAGATATGGCCTTTGTAGTAGATAATAATTTACCTAGTGAAGATATTTTAAAAGAAATTAAAAAGTC
>CANPYA010000118.1 GCA_947587565.1 uncultured Bacilli bacterium
TATTAATGAACCAACTGCGGCAGCGCTTGCTTATGGTCTAGATAAACAAGATAAATTACAAACTATTTTAGTTTATGACTTAGGTGGTGGTACATTCGATGTATCTATTCTAGAACTAGGTGATGGTGTCTTTGAAGTTAAAGCCACAAGTGGTAATAATCGTCTTGGTGGAGATGACTTTGATGAAAGAATTATGGATTATTTAGTTAAAGAATTCAAAAGTGAACATGGAGTTGATTTATCAAAAGACAAAATGGCTATGCAAAGAATTAAAGATGCGGCCGAAAAAGCTAAAAAAGATTTATCTGGTATGACTAATGCTCAAATTTCATTACCATTTATTGCCCAAAATGATGAAGGTCCATTACATATGGAAATGACTTTATCAAAAGCTAAATTTGAAGATTTATGTCGTGATCTATTTGATTCAACTCTTGAACCGGTTAGAAAGGCTTTAAAAGATGCTAAACTTTCTACTAAAGATATTGATAAAGTAATCTTAGTTGGTGGTTCAACAAGAATACCTTATATTCAAGAATTAGTTAAAAAAGAATTAGGTCAAGAACCAAATAAAGGTGTTAACCCTGATGAAGTAGTTGCTATGGGTGCGGCTATTCAAGGTGGTGTATTAACTGGTGAAGTTGATGATATCGTTTTACTTGATGTTACACCATTATCACTAGGTATTGAAACTTTAGGTAATGTAATGACTGTTTTAATTCCAAGAAATACTACTATTCCAACAAGTAAGAGTCAAGTATTTAGTACCGCAGTAGATAATCAACCTGCTGTTGATATCCATGTACTACAAGGTGAAAGACCAATGGCTTCTGATAACAAAACTTTAGGAAATTTCCAACTTACAAATTTACCTCCTGCTAAAAGAGGAGTACCACAAATTGAAGTTACATTTGATATCGATGCTAATGGTATTGTTAATGTTAAAGCTAAAGATTTAGGTACTAATAAAGAACAATCTATTACTATTACTTCAAGTACTAACCTTTCAGATGATGAAATTGAAAAAATGATGAAAGAAGCCGAAGCTAATAAAGAAGCCGATGAAAAACGGAAAGAAGAAGCCGAAATTAGAAATAATGCCGATTCAATGGTTTTCCAAACAGAAAAAGCTTTAGAAGATTTAGGGGATAAAGTAGATGCTTCCGATAAAGAAAAAGCGGAAGGCTTAGTTAAAGAATTAAAAGAATTACTTGAAGGTAGTGATACTGATAAGATTAAAGAAAAGACTGAAGAATTATCTAAAGTTGCAATGGATTTAGCAGCAAAAGTATATCAAAATGTTAAACCAGAAAATGCTACGGAAGAAGAAGAGGCAAGTAAAAAAAGTAGTGATGGTGTCGAAGAAGCATCATTCGAAGAAAAATAATAAATGAGTTTTAGGCTCTAGCAATAGAGCCTTCATTTTGGTTTAAGAAAGGAATATTTTATGGCAAAACAAAGAGTGGATTTTGAAAGTATATATAAATGGAATGTTAAAGACTTATTTAAAAGTGATGATGAGTTTAAAAAAGAAGTTAAGTCTTTAGAAAAAGAAATTAAAAAGTTTCAAGAATTTGAAGGACATATTTTAGATAGTGCGGAAAATTTATATAATTTATTAGAGTTAGATAGTAATTTAGGAAGAAGATTAGAAAGATGTTATATCTATGCGCATATCAATAATGATGCGGATACAACTGATATCAATTATCAAGAGATATTTGGTGAAGCCCAAAATATTTATACGAAGTATTTAGAAGTAACGGCTTATGTTGTTCCGGAATTATTGCAAAAAGATTATAAGATAATTACTAAGTATTTAAAAGAATTACCAGCATTAAAAAAATATGAACGGAGTTTAAAACATATCTTTAGAGCTAAAGAGCATATTTTAAGTAATGAGGTAGAGAAAGCTTTAACAAGTTTTACTAAATTAATGTCCTCTCCAGAAGAAATTGCTGGTTCCCTAACTGATAGTGATTTTAAATTTGATAATATTATGGTTGATGGTAAGAGTGTTGAATTAAATGAAAGTAATTATGCAATATATATAAGAGATAATGACCGTAGTGTTAGAAAACAAGCCTTTGATTCTTTATATAAAACTTATGGTAATTTTAAAAATACGATTGCGACTATTTTAAAACATGAAGTCGAAAAGAATGTTAGTAGTGCCAAATTACGCCATTATAAAAGTAGTTTAGAAGCATCTTTATTTCCTAATGAAATACCCGAAGAAGTTTATCACAATTTAATTAAATCCATTCATCAAAATTTACCTTCTTTATATCGTTATTGGGGTTTAAAGAAAAAATTACTTCATTTAGATGAATTACATTTATATGATACTTATGCCGAAAGTACTAATAAAACCACTAAAAAATATACTTTTGAAGAAGCCAAAGATTTAGTTTTAGAAGCTGTTAAACCTCTAGGAGATACTTACTTAAAAGACATTAGTAAATCTTTTAGTGAAAGTTGGATAGATTCTGTAAATAATGCAGGTAAAAGAGGGGGTGCTTATTGCACAGCTTGTTATGATGTACACCCTTATGTTTTGTTAAGTTTTGAAGGCCTTTTAAATGATGTTTCCACCCTTATTCATGAACTAGGTCATGCGATGCATTATTACTATGCTACAAAGAATCAAGAATATCCAGATTATGGTTATAGTATATTTGTGGCGGAAGTAGCTAGTCAAACTAATGAAATACTCTTGTGTCGTTATTTACTTGATCATAGTGAAGATAAAAGTGAAAAATTACAAATAATAGATGATTTACTGCAAAAATATAAAGCCTCAATATTTAGACAAACAATGTTTGCAGAGTTTGAATTATTTATACATGAATATACGGAAAATGGTGGGATATTAACCCATGAAAATATGAGTGCTAAATATTTAGAATTAAATAAATTATATTTTGGGGATAATGTAGTTGTTGATGATGCCATAAAATACGAATGGGAAAGAATACCGCATTTCTACATGAATTTTTACGTTTATGAATATGCGACTGGTTTTGCGGCAGCGATTTATTTAGCGAATAAAATATATGAAGGAGATATTAGTACTCGCGATAATTACTTAGAATTTTTAAAACTAGGTTGTACGAAAAATCCAATTGATTCCTTAAAAGTAGCAGGTGTTGATATGTTAAGTCCTGAAGTATTTACGGAATCTATGAAGTATATGGATGAATTAATGAGTGAATATGAAGCATTAATAGGAAGTGAAGATAATGAATAAAAAAGATTATTATGAAGTTTTAGGGGTCGATAAGAATGCGAC
>CANPYA010000119.1 GCA_947587565.1 uncultured Bacilli bacterium
AATAAAACAAAGATAAATCCTAAAGTCATAATTAATTTAAATATTTTAAATATTTGCATAATCATTTCTAAATCATTGGCTTTACTATCTCTTAAACTTAAAGTCTTATAGCCTAAAGTTTGTAAATCATTATTTATTTTATTTAAATCTTTAACATCTTTAATAAAGACACTACTTTGATAATTGCCTTTATTATATAATTTATTATAATCTTCTTCACTAATATAAACTGTATCATAACTATTATTATAATCGACATTTAATAATTTTTTCGCATTATCATAAGTATAAATATTGGTTATTTTTAAATCAATATCTTCTTTATAATAAATATTACTTAAAGAAACATTAATATTTTTATTTAAACAATTATAATTATCACAATAATTATTTGCGTCATCTCTAATGTAAGCTTCTCCTTCTTTAACTAAACTACTAGGTAAAACTTTTAAATAATTAGTTTTATCAGTCCCAAAATAATTATTATTTAATTTAATCGTTATATCAAACATATCGGTATACATTCTGGTAAGTATATCTTTTTTTAATTCTTCATTAAGATAAAATTCATAATTATAATTTAGACTGTCATCATACACAATACCTACTATTTTTAATTTATCTCCATTATAATTATCATCATAAGTATAGGTGTCTTGTAATAAATCTTCTTGCATTGTAGATAAGTACCAATCATCTTTATTACCAATAATAACTACTTCATCTTTTTTAGAAGGCTTTTTTCCGACATCAACTTTACTAATATCATTTCTTATACTACCATTTAAATAAAAATTATCACTATACATATTTAAATTATAATCATTAAGTAAATCATTTTTAACAATATAATCAATACCCTCTAACTTACTAATTTTTTCATAATCCGCATCACTAATTACAGAATGATCACTTTTATTAATAATAATTCTTTTATCAGAAGTATTTTGAAAATAATAATTGTAAGCATATTCAACTTCTTCATTTTTAGCCATTTCGGTTGCCCCATAGAATGTCGCTAAAGTAATAATAATTAAGGCAAAAATAATAACCATTAGTAAAAATTTAATCGGAATATTAAAAGCATTTCTTAAACCAAGTCTTATTTTATTAAATGTACTAATATTTTTAACTTCTTTAGCAGTTATTTCACTATCTAAATTTACATCTTTAACTATTTTATTTTCTAATATTTTTCCATCATGCATTCTAATTAAATGGGTCGCATATTCTTCAATCTCCGCTTTATTATGGGTAACCACAATAACTAGTTTATCTTGACTTATTTCGTGTAATAATTTTAATATACTACCTGCCGCTTTACTATCTAAAGACCCCGTTGGTTCATCAGCGACAATTATGGGTGTATCATTGGCTAAAGCTCTGGCAATAGCCACTCTTTGTTTTTGACCACCTGAAAGTTTAGACGCTAAAGTATTTTTATATTTTTTTAAACCCACTTTATCAATAAGTTCATTAATATATTTTTTAACTTCCCTTTTCTTTTTCCCATTTAAAAGCATGGCTAGTTCAATATTTTCATAAACTGTATAACTATTAACTAAATTAAAATTCTGAAAAATATTACTAACATATTTTCTCCGATATTCTAAATAATCTTCTTCGGTATAATGACTAGTTTCTTCGCCATTAATATACATTTCCCCATCTTCATAAGTATCAAGACCTGATAAAACATTTAAAAGGGTTGATTTACCGGAACCTGATTCACCAGTAATAACAACAAATTCTCCTAAATGAAGTTCTAAATTAACTTTGGTAAAACCAGCAGCGATAACTCCATCTTGATAATAATACTTTGAAACATTCTTTAATTTTAACATATGATCATTCCTCACTTTTAATTATATAGCAAGATTATTTTTTATACTAGTCTTCTTGCTTCAAAAATATATTAAAAATGATTTAGGAATAATTTGCAATACTTTCGACAAAACTTGTCATAATTTGACAAAAAAAGCATACCTTTTTGGGTTATACTAATTTTCATTGTATATAACTAGTTTTTATTTAATTCATTAAAAATTATATGATTGATAGTTAATGTTTTAGATTTTACAATCTTTTTTAAAAAACTTGGACGAATATCATATTCATCTATTGTATCAATATTAATCCATTTAAAATCTAATTTAATATTATGTTCTTTATCATTTTCAATTAAACTATAATCGGTATATATAGCTTTTTCACCTTTAGATGGCCTTAGTAAATAATAAAAACATATTTCATGCATTGTTTTACTATATTTATTAACAAAAAAATTTTCTACTACTCCTAAATATTTTACGATTTCTAATTTATAGCCTAATTCTTCTTGCATCTCTCGACATATAGCTTGTTCTGTTGTTTCGCCAAGTTCCACATATCCTCCAGGTAAACATAGAAAACCACTATCATCCATATCAACTAACAATATTTTATTATCATTTATAACAATTCCAGATACTCTAAACTTAAAATTAAAATTTTCAGTTTTTATTTTAATACTTTCTCTCATAGCAATTCACCTTATTTATTATAGCATATTTGATAAAGTATTATTTCTCAGAATTTAAAAAGAAAGAATTATTTTTCTTTCAATTTATTAATACTTGCATTCATATCATCACTTAAACAGACAAATGAACCACTTATTATATTATCTACTCTTAAATCTTTTAAATATTTAACAGTTTCTTCATTTATTCCCCCATCAATACCAATATAAATATTTTTATCTTGTAATTCTTTTATTTTATTAACTACTTCCGGAATAAACTTTTGTCCTCCTTTACCTGGATAGACACTCATTATTAAAACATAATCTATTTTATTTATATAAGGATATATAATATCTAATGATTCATCTGGATTAACAGCAATTCCTACCTTTATATAATTATCTTTAATAAACTTTATTGTCTCTTCAATATTAGATGTACTATCTAAATGAAAAGTTATCATCCAAATATTATTTAAAGTAATTAAATCTTTTAGATAATTAAGAGGTTCTTTAACCATTAAATGAATATCTAAAGGTTTAGTGGTATTTTTTAAATCAATTAATACTTCTTCTATAGTAAAATTCTTTTCTTCTACATATAAACCATCCATCAAATCGACATGAATTAAATCGGCATCACTCTTATCAATATTTCTAATGGTTTCTTCTTTACTTAATTTACTTTTTAAATAACTTACTGCGATCATCACTAGACTCCTTTATAAATCTTACATAATTATTATATCTACTTGGT
>CANPYA010000120.1 GCA_947587565.1 uncultured Bacilli bacterium
TTAGATGATATTCTAACAATGTTAGATGATTTTAAAAGTGGTGGCAAAAGATTTGTTAAAACAATTAATTATGGTTACATGGAACTTAAACAGGATCAAATTAGAATTATATTAAAACCAATGGGTAATAATAATTATTCTGTCATTGGCGTATTTGTTAAAAAGAGTGATAATTTAATGACTATGTACAAAAAGATGTATGATAGACCTTTAGCAGAAATAAATGATGAATATTCAAAAGATGTTGAAGAGACCTATAGAAATTATATTTCTGAAAATGGTCGTAAAGGAACAAGATAGTAAGGATGTAAAAAATGATTGGTAATGATTGGGATAAAGTTTTAGAAGTGGTTGAAAATAGTGTGGGTTTTAAAAAATTCTTACAAATGATTAATGAAAAATATAATACTAGTACAGTATATCCTCCTAAAAATTATATTTTTAATGCTCTAAAATTAACCAGTTTTAAAGATGTTAAAGTCGTAATTATGGGTCAAGATCCTTATCATGGGGAAGGAGAAGCCCATGGTCTTTCTTTCAGTGTTCAAAAAGGTATTAAAATACCACCATCATTACAAAATATTTATAAAGAATTAGAGGATGATTTAGGAATTAAACCGAGCGAATATGGTGATTTAACTAAATGGGCTAAAGAGGGAGTGCTTTTGCTTAATGCGGTTTTAACTGTCGAAAAAGATAAGCCGGCATCGCACCGTAACTTGGGCTGGGAACTATTAACTGATTATATAATTAAAGCTGTTAATCAAAAAGAAGAACCTGTTGTCTTCATATTATGGGGAAATTTTGCGAAAGAAAAACAAAAATATATAACTAATCCAAAACATTTAGTTCTAACTAGTTCGCATCCCTCACCATTCTCCGCAAGCTATGGCTTCTTTGGTTCCAAACCTTTCTCTAAAACAAATGAATTTCTAATAAAAAATAATCTAAAACCAATTGATTGGCAATTATAGAAAAAACCGATAAGGAATTAAAATGTTTCTCCTTCATCGGTTTTATTTATTGAAGTATAATAACTTCTAATTTTAAAGTTAGCTACTTTACTCATTAAGCTATAAGGAAATGTTTTTAGTAATTGATTGGATTGTAAAGCATTTTGATTAAATAAATTTTTTGATGCTACTAATACTTCATCTACTTCTCTTAAATGTTGATAATTTTTCATAAATTCTTTATCACTATTAATTTCCGTAAAATCTTTCATTAGTTCATTTATGAGTCTTACGGCTTCTTCCAATTTTAAATCTTTCTCAATATTAGTAGTTATCATATCTTTTAAATTAGTATAATCTTTTAAATAATCTTTTTTACCAGTAACTTTTTTTATTTGACTATTCATCGCAATTATTAAATCAAATTTTTTATCTAAGTTTTCTTCAATTAAACTTTCGGCCTTTTCCATCTTTTCTTTATAACCTTTTAATTTACTATAACTGGCGACATAAATTAAGACTAAAATAGCAATAACTGCAAAAACAATGGAAATTATTAAATAAATATTCATTTTTTATCCCTTTTCTTTCTAATCTTTTTACTTAGATCTTTACCAAATATTTTATTAATGGCATCTTTATTAATCGTGTAATAGATAACTAAGAAGACTATACCAATAATCGCCATTATAAATATTAATCTAAATCTACCATCTACATTATTAATTATACCACAAGTTATTAAAGATAAGATAATCATAATTACATAACTAAATAACAATCTAGGTAATTTTTTCAATGTTTCTTTATATTCTAAATGATATTTATTTTTTAAAGCCACAAATGGAATAAATAAGGAAATTATATAACCAATTAATGTCGCTGTAATGGTACCATAATAAGGATATAGACCTAAATCATTAAAGATAAACATTAAAGGTAGGTCTAATATTAAATTTAAACTTAAACCTAATAAAACGGATTTATAAATTAATTTAGTTTCATTAAGTCCTTGTAAACCATTACAAATCATAATATATAAAGCATCAACTGCCGCGATAATAATGGAATATCTTAAAATAGTTGTTCCTAAAGTGCTTGGACTAATAAAGATAGCATAGACTTGTTTAGCGAAGATACTCATAAATATCGCTAAGGGAAGAGCAATGTATAAAAATATTTGAATAGTTTTATTAAATTTATCATTAATATCTTGATAATCTTTTTGAGCTTTACTTTTAGCAAGGGTTGGTACTAAACTTAAGGCAATCCCGGTCGCAATACTGGTAATTATCGTATTCATTTTACTAATATAGGTTGTAAACATACCACTGATGGTCGTAATTTCAACTGGACTAAACTTTAAATAATTTAGACCTCTTATTAATAAAGATAAATCGGTAATTGAATATAAGGAATTAGCCACATTAATAACAATAAAAGGAATCGCATATAATATGACTTTTTTAATAATGACTTTCTTTTCTTTTACTTTCAATTCTTTAGGTTTAGTTTTATCTTTTTTAAGTTCCTTCATTTTAATAAATAGATAGATATACGCTACTAGAGCCCCGAGGAAAGCTCCAAAAACCGCAATACCTATGGTAAATTTTAAACTTAAATGTAACATTTTATAACAAATGAAACTACCCATTAATATAACTATAACCCTAACTATTTGTTCAATTACTTGACTAAAAGAAGATGGAAACATAAAGCCACTACCTTGAAAATATCCTCTTACGACGGACATTAAAGGCACTACTAAAATAGCAAAAGATACACACCGAATAACAAAAGCAATTTCCGGAATAGTACTTAAAACGGAATCTTTAGTCCCAACTAATATTTTAGTAATAGTGGGAGCAAATAAAAAACAAATTAGAAAAGATATAAGAGAGAAAAAGAAAATAAATTTTTGACTAGCTTTTAACATGTAATTTTTTTCATTAACTTTACCTAAAGAATTATATTCACTAGTGAGTTTACTAATGGCAAGGGGAATGCCTGCGGTTGATATAACTAAGAAAAAATTATAGATTTGATAAGCATAACCATATAAAGCTCCGCCTTCATAACCCACTATACTATGAAAAGGAGTTATATAAATTATTCCAATAAATTTTGAAATAAAGATTGCTAAAGTGGCAATTATTGCACCTTCAATAAAACCATTCTTTTTCATCTTAATCACCTATAATTATTATATTTTGAATAA
>CANPYA010000121.1 GCA_947587565.1 uncultured Bacilli bacterium
CAACATTTGTCGAAACCCTTTCTTTTTCTAGAAATTCTGCTAATATATATTCAGGTGAAAGGAATGCGAATAGATTTTATGTTGAATGAGTTACTAAAAAAAGTAGAATATGCTAGTATTTGGGTAGAAACAATCAATTTGAAAGACCTTGACAAGAAAACTATAAATCGTTTATAATTTTCTTGTTAGAAGGTGGTTAGATGTATAACGATCGAATTTATTTAACACCGCAAGATTTACTCGAAAAAGAATTCAAAATTGATGCTAGAGGTTATCGTCCTCAAGAAGTCGATAAATTTTTAGATATGGTCATTCGCGATTATACAGAATACAATTCTATAATTAAGAAACAACAAAATGAAATTAAAGACTTAATGGATGATAATCAAAAATTAAAACAAGAAATTAGGTCATTAAATGAAAAATTAGAAATTAGTAAATCTAGTGAAAGTAATACTAAAACATTAACAAATGTCGATTTACTAAAAAGAATAAGTCAACTTGAAAAAGTTGTCTTTGGTAAAGAAGAATAATATTTAGACAAATGCTGCATTAACTAGTAATGTAGAGGAAAGTCCATGCTCACACAGTTCTGCGATGACTGTAGTGTTCGTGCTTAGGGAATAAATAACCTAAGGTAGTGTAAACTAACGGCATTGAAAATATCTTTTAAAGATATGAGTAGATATAAAGTGCCACAGAAACGGAGTTGTTTGGTAACAAACAAATGAAACGCGGTAAACCCCACGAGTGAGAAACCCAAATTTTGGTAGGGGAACTTTAAGAGAGAAAATGAACGAACTTAAAGATGCATTAGCATAGATAGATATTTGTCACTCATTTTGAGTACAGAACATGGCTTATTAATATTATTTTTTTTAATTTTAAGGATGTGAATAAACTTGGAAGAAATAGCGGATCTCTTAAGAGAAACGAGATTAGATGCCGGAATAGAATTAAGTGAAGTTAGTAAAGACTTAAATATTAATGAAGTAGTTTTAACAAATATTGAAGAAGGTAAAATAGGTTCTTTTAAAGATATCTTTTTACTTAAAGATTATTTAGCCAGTTATGCCAAATATTTAGGTTTAGATAGTGAAAAGATTTTAGAAGAATTTAATGAATATTTATTTGAATATACTTCTAAAATACCGGTTAAAGAAATTGAAAAAACAATGGAACTTAATAAAAAAGAATTAGAAGAAAAGATAGTTTCGCCTTATACGAAACCCCAACCAAAGAATAAGAAATATTATTATGTAATGATTTATATATTAATTTTCTTATTAGTAATATTGGCTGTATTTTGGTCAATTAATCAAATTACCAGTGGTAGTAATAATGCCGAAGTATATAGTTATAGAAAGTAGTGATAATAGTGAAATTGAATTTACCGAATAAAATAACTGTGGCAAGAATAATTTTAGGAATTGCTCTTTTAATTTTTTTACTAATTCCTTGGTATGATTTAAATGTAGTATTTCCTGAATATTTAATTAAAGGTGATATTTTAAATTTAAAATATATTATAGCAGGCATAGTATTTATAATTGCTTCAGTAACAGACTTTATAGATGGTTATTTAGCCAGAAGTCGTAATTTAGTTACGGATTTTGGTAAAGTAGCAGATGCTATTGCCGACAAAATCTTAGTTAATGGTTTATTAGTTATACTAGCTTATGATAGATTAATACCTGTACTTATTCCGGTAGTTATTATTACGAGAGATATAATTGTGGATTCTTGTAAAATGGTATGTGGCAACAATGGTAAAGTAGTGGCAGCATCCTATATTGGTAAAGCCAAAACAATGTGTATGATGATTGGTATTGTTTTAACTTTATTTAACAATATTCCATTTGTCTTTATAAATGTTCCAATTGATAAGTTATTATTATTACTTGCCACTTTATTATCAGTAATAAGTGGAGTAGATTACTATACGAAATCAAGAGTATATTTATTTCCCAAAAATAGTAAATAATTAAACTTCAAGGCTTAGGCCTTTTTTCTTTAGAATTATTTTTCTTAAAAAATCAAAAGGAATAACCGTGAAAGCCATCAATATAACAAAGATAAGTTCAAAAGGAGTTAAACCAAAGGTGCGAAATAACTCATGACCATTATAAATTAAAAATATTTGGGCAATAATTATAAAAGAGAAAACTAGTAAGAATACTTTATTTTTAAAAATATTTGACAAAATATTTAGTCTTTCGGTTCGAGCATTAAAAGCGTTAAAGATACCAATAAAAATAAACAAAGCAAAATAAGCAGTCATGAAATATTTTTCTTCCGAACGAATAATTTCTTTAAATAGAGGCAATTTCAAAAATAAAATACAAAGTAGGGCGGAATATAAACCGGTAATTATAATTTGACTATACATATATTTATTAATAATTGGTTCAGTGAGTTTCTTAGGTTTATGTTCCATATAATATTTAAGGGGAGCTTCATAAGAGAAGGCAAGACCCGCAAAGGTATCCATAATCATATTAAGCCATAACATTTGAATAATAGTAATAGGAGTACTTACCCCAATATAAGAACCAACAATGGATAAAAATAAAGCGGTCATATTAACGGTTAATTGATAGATTACAAATCTTCTAATACTTTTAAATATTGTTCTTCCATATAATATAGCTTTACTTATTGATAAAATATTATTATCTAAAATAACGATATCACTGGCTTCTTTGGCAACCTCTGTTCCACTACCCATCGCAAATCCAACATTAGCTTTCTTTAAAGCTGGAGCATCATTAACCCCATCACCGGTCATTCCCACAATTAAATTCATGCTTTCTAAAATAGTTACTAAACGACTTTTATCTTGGGGAAGGGCTCTTGCGACAACTTTTAATTTATTAATTATCTTCATTAATTCTTCATCTTCTAATTTATTAAATTCATCACTACTTAAAACTAAATCGGCAGGACTTGTGATAATCCCACAGTCGGTAGCAATATTTTTGGCGGTATCTTTGGCATCGCCCGTTATCATAATCACATTAATTCCCGCTTTTTTAATAAGTTCAATACCTTCTTTAGCCTCATCCCTTAATTCATCTTTTAAAGTAATAAAGCCAAGAAATGTTAAATTATCGGTATCATTCCCATT
>CANPYA010000122.1 GCA_947587565.1 uncultured Bacilli bacterium
GACAGTAATTGCGATAGCAACATTACTTGTAGCAGTTGTGGGGGCAACATTTGCATACTTTTCAGCCCAAATTGGACAAGGAAAGAGTGCACAAATGACGGTTACAACTTCTAATGAAGATACTTTAACATATGGAAGTTTTAAACCACTATACATTATTGCTACTCAAACAAACTTTGCTAATACTGCTGAACATGCCGAAGAACAAGTTGGTTCTCAAAAAGGTGTTGCTACTGGTGTTGTAGAATATCGGAAAGGTGGAGGCGAAACATCAAAAGATTATTGCTATACTGCTAAATTAAATGTATCTACTAATACTTTTAAATATCCTACATTTGATGGATTTAATTTTAATAGTGATCCAGATGCTCCGACAATGGATTCAGAACATGCACCTGAATTATTGTTAACTTTAACAAAGGTTCAAAAGACTAAGGATGATCCGTCTGGTGCATCACATACAATTAAATATACTCAAACGTTACCAAATAATGATGCAATCAAATATATTTCTTCAATGAAAAAGCAAAGAAAAGTTTGTTTACAAGAAGGCCAAGATGGTTCAATTTCATCATGTGAAGATACTGTTAGCTTAACTGGATATGATATTACAGAATTAACTCAAACTATTGATATTCCAAACGTAGATGGCGGTTCAGCTTCAGATTTAAAACATAAATTAACAGCTAAAGAACAAAATGATACTGTAACTGATGAATGGTCTGCTGAATTAGTTTTTGTTAACTATGATTGGGATCAACAATATAATGTTGGTAAAGTCTTTATGGGCTCATTAGAATTTAATAATGTAGATTGTGCTGGTGACTAAAAATAAATTAGGACTATGTAAGTCCTTTTTTTAATGGGCTAAATTTTAAATAAATGTTATTGACCATAATGGAAACGGGTTCAGGCCACGTGCTTTAGCACGTAAATCCTTTAGGATTTAGAGGTAATTCATTGCCGCAAAAAGGATTCCATGCTAAAATATAACTTAAGTGGGGCGATGGATATGAGAAAAGGCAGTCATGTACAATATGATATAGAATATCACATAGTTTGGACAACAAAATATAGATATAAAGTATTAGTTGGAAAAATAGCAGAAAGGGCAAGAGAACTAATAAGACAAAGTTGCAATAGTATGGAAGTAACAATAATAAAAGGAAGTGTAGGGAGAGAACATATACATTTATTAGTATCATGTCCACCAAATATATCTATATCAAAATTAGTTCAACAATTAAAAGGAAGAACATCAAGAGTATTATTAATGGAATATAAAGAATTAAAGAAAAGATATTGGGGACAACATTTGTGGTCAACTGGCTATTTTTGTAGAAGTGTAGGAACAGTAACCCAAGAAATAATAAAAGAATATATAGAAAATCAACAAAATGAATATGACGAAAATTTTAAAATAATAGGGTGAGTTTACTCACAAAATGT
Source organism: uncultured Bacilli bacterium (assembly GCA_947587565.1). GTDB lineage: Bacteria > Bacillota_I > Bacilli_A > RF39 > UBA660 > SIG200. The sequence goes on from CANPYA010000122.1 coordinate 1,450, forward strand.
ACTTTCAGTACCATTCCAAGCCACGTACTTTTAGTACGTGGTAGTTGACAATAAATAATTTAAATAATAAAATATATTGCACTTATCAAAAATAATGATATTATAATTATATTAAGAGGGTGATTAAATGGTGAATGCTGAAATGGTTGCTAAATATTTTTTGTCTAAGGATCCTGATAGAATTTTATTTAATGACAATGTTATAGTAAAAAATAATCGAAAATTTTATGAGGGCAATGTTAGATTAAATAAATATTTATTTTTATCCCAAGTTGTATATTTAGCAAGGTATGAACAAAAATTGATATCGGATAATTTTGTGGTTTATGAAAATGGTCCGGTAATAAAAGAAATTATTTCGGAATATCCTAGAATGTTTTCTAAAAATGAAAAGGTAAATATTTCTAGTGATATTAAAATGTTTTTAGACAAAATTTATGATGCTTTAAAAAACGCTTCTTATGAAGAACTTATTGAAATAACTCATGAAGATCCTGAATGGATTAGATTAAGCAAAAATACTTATGATGCACCAATAATGAATTTAGAACAAAATATTGCTGAATATAAAAAAAGATATAAAGGATTAATTGCAGCCTTAAAATTATGAAAGAAGAATTGGAAGAATATAAAATATATCAAGATAAATATGGGGTTGATGAACAAAGAATAATTCATATGACGAGTAAAGAAATATTAGATTTAAATCCGGAATTAAAAAATAGTTAAAAAATCAAAAATTTGCTTTCAATTGAGGACAATTTTTTTGAGTTTTTGGTTGACTTTTGGGGTTATTTCTCATATAATCTTAATTGGTACATTTAATTATGTTAATTATTTAGTCGTGGGAAAATTAAATAGGGAACATAATGGAAGGGTTATATATGAAAACATTTATGCAAAAGAAAGAAACTGTTGAAAGAAAATGGTATGTAATCGATGCTGAAGGTAAAACTTTAGGTCGTGTTGCTACGAAAGCAGCTCATGTTTTAAGAGGAAAACATAAAGTTACTTATACTCCTTATGTTGACTGTGGTGATTATGTAATTATTATTAATGCGGAAAAAGTTGTTTTAACTGGTAATAAGTTAGAAGATAAGAAATATTATAATCACAGTGGTTATCCAGGCGGATTAAGAGAAAGAACTGCTAAAGAAATGATTGAAAACTATCCAGAAGAAATGCTTGAAAGAGCAATTAAAGGAATGCTACCTCATAATAGATTAGGTAGAGCAATGGGTAAAAAGTTATTTGTTTATCGTGGAAGCGAACATAAACATGAAGCTCAAAAACCAATTGCAATGGATGTTGATTAGGAGGAAATATGGCAAATAAACAAATGTGGACGGCAACCGGTCGGAGAAAAAGAGCAATTGCTCAAGTAAGAATGGTTGGTGGCGTTGGTAATATTACCATTAATGGCGTATCTATTGATGAATATATGCCAAATAAAATGTTAATAATGGATATTAAACAACCATTAGTTGCTACTAATAACGAAAATAGATTTGATATTGATGTTAAAGTTAATGGTGGTGGCTATTCTGGTCAAGCTGGCGCTATAAGACATGGTATTACGAGAGCCTTACTAAGTTTTGATGCTAATACTGATCAAACTAGAGAAGATAGTTATCGTCATATTCTTAAAAATGCTGGTTTTGTTAAAAGAGATCC
>CANPYA010000123.1 GCA_947587565.1 uncultured Bacilli bacterium
GAATTTATTAAATTAGGATTATCACAAAAAGAAAGATTAATAAGACTTAATGATTCTGCTAGAAATCAAATGGAAATATTAAAAAATAATAATGGAATAAGGGAATTAGAAAATATTGATAAATACTTAATTGAAATTAAATGAATATTTGTTAGTTTAGAAAACATACTTGCATATTGTAAAAGACAATATTACATTAAAATAAAAGAAGGATACATTTGATTGTGGGAATCAGATGTTATCCCTTTATGGTTGGCATCTGAAATCAACTAATGTTGAAATCAGATGTTTTTTTATTATAATTTTTTAAAATTATTTTGTCAATTTTGTGTCTAAATGATTTTAAATTTTGCAAGAAAATGGTATAAATAAAGTAGAAGTAGTGAAGTGATAAAATGAAAATGCCCGGAATTAAGTTATTAAAAGAATTTATGATTTTAGAATTACAATATGATTTTATGGGCTATTTCATTTTAAAAGATAAGGATTTATCTTATCATCATTTAATTATTCCAAGATGTTACTGTGGAGAAGCTGGTCTTAAAGATGGCTATTATTACTGGAATGGCGTTATTTTAAATCGGGAGACTAGTCATCAATATTTACATACCATTGAAGAATTTGATAAAGATCGTTTTTTAGCTATAACTAGTGAAATGCTTGATGAAAAATTAAAAGGATATTTAGATATGGAAAATATTGTAGCAATTGATGATATATTAACTTCTTTTGAAAATGAATATACTGATAAAACCCGCCATAATGGTCATCCAATTATTAGAGAAGAATATAAAAAAAGAATTTTACGCAAATAAAAAAGCCATTAAATAATGACTTAATAACCCATCACACCTTCAAGTGATTCATCATTTTCGATAAATTCGGATACAGGAATAACTTCATATTCCTTTTTATTTTGTCTAATAACAACTTCTTTAATCCCGGCATTTATAATCATTCTTTTACACATTGAACAAGGACGAGCATTAGTAACATAAGTATTATCAGAGGCATTCTTCCCAGCAAGATATAAAGTAGAATCAATTAAATCTCTTCTTGATGCCGAAATAATCGCATTCGCTTCCGCATGAACACTCCGACATAATTCATATCTTTCACCTCTTGGAATATTTAATTTTTCCCTAATACAATAATTTAAATCTTGACAGTTCTTTCTACCTCTTGGTGCTCCATTATAACCGGTTGCAATAATTTCATCATTTTTAACAATAACGGCACCCCAATGTTTTCTTAGGCAAGTACATCTTTCACTAGCAACTTCCGCCATATCTAAATAATAATTCTTTTTATCAACACGCATTTTCTTATCACCTAATAAAATTATAAAAAAATTTTTAAAAAAAGTAAATGAAATTATAAAAACTCGCCATACTATAAATGATGTGTTATGAAAGATAAAGCGTTATATTTAAAAATTATTATTGCTATTTTAATTATTGTTAATTTAGTTACATTTAAAATATTTTCTAAAAGGGGAGAAGATATTGTTCAAGCCGATTTTTGTTATTATGAAGATGATAATAAATATATTTTAGTGGAGAAAAATGAAATAGAAAAAAGTATTACGAGTTATTTATATAAAGATAATGCAGATAACTTTTTAAGTCGGATTTATGAATATGGAACGGATAAAGAATTACAAATTGAAGATTTAATTAAAGAAAAAAAGTATGAAGAATATACTAAAAAAGTAAATGAATTATTGGATTTAAAATATCCGAAATTTATTAGTAATGTTTTAAAAACTAGTGATGGTAATCGTTCTTATTTATTAAGAGATAATGAATTAGTAATTTATTTTAATAATTATGAAATAACTCCCAAGGTAGATGAAGTACTATATTTAAAAGTTAATTATAACGAGATAAAAGATGCCATAAATTTTACGGTCTTACTAGATAGTAGTTATGAAAATGAATCAGGTTATGATTATACCAATGCGAAAAAAAGTGTCGCGATAACTTTTGATGATAGTCCCAATAAAAATAAAACTAATAAAATATTAAATTATTTAAGTGATAATCATTTCCGGGCTACTTTCTTTGTCGTTGGGGAAAAAGTAGAAGCTAATAAAGATTTACTTATTAATATAAAAAATTCCGGTAATGAAGTCGGAAGTCATACTTATAGTCATCAAAATATGAGTAAAATGAGTGATGCCGAAATAATTGACGATTATGAAACAATGAATTCTTTATATATGAGTGTTTTTGATCGAAGTCTAACTCTTTTAAGACCTCCTTATGGCTCAATTAAAAAAAGTCAATTAGCTCTAATTGATGTTTCCTTTATCTTATGGAGTTTAGATACTAATGACTGGCGTTATCGGGATAGTAATTATTTAATTAATTATGTTATTAATAATATTAAAGATGGGGATATTATTTTATTTCATGATTCTTATGATAGTACGGTATCCGCTATTGAAGAATTATTACCAATTCTTTATAGTAAAGGTTATCAAGTTATGAGTGTTTCTGAATTAATGGATTTGAAAGGTATTGATTTAGTACCGAATGAAATTGTGCATAAAGCCAGTTAGAAAATCGCTAAGTCCACATCCCCGGCATTATCATCAAGCTCAGTATAAATTGATAGAGCACCACCAACAAGAAAAACTAGAGTAGTAATTAATCTTTCCAAGGCCACTCTTTGTCTTCGTTCATCTTTAACTCTCGAAATATTTACATCTTCCATGGCAATTTTAACATAATATAAATAAATGATAAAAGCTACGATTAATAAAACAATATTAATATTTCGGCCCTTTTGGCGATCACTTTTATTTTTCGTATAAATATATTTCTCTTCAAAACTATTCGCAATTAAAGCAAAAAGAACAATAAAAAAATAGATATACCAAATAATATCTTCTTCATGTAATAGTTTTAAATCTCTGGCCCAATCCTTCATACTTTAATTTTATGATAAGAAAAAAGAAATAAGTTGATTTTATTTCTTTCAGACTGTTGACAAAGTCGAAAGAATTTGAAAAACAGTCTTTTTATTTTGAGAAAAATATAATATAATGAAT
>CANPYA010000124.1 GCA_947587565.1 uncultured Bacilli bacterium
TTCCCTTATTTTACGGTACTTTAGTCTTAAATATATTTTTTTAATTCACTACCGGGCTTTTTGAATTTAATTCAGTCCTGTTTTTCAAATTCTTTCGACTTTGTCAACAGTCTGAAATAAGTCTAATATGACTTATTTTTTTCATAAAAAAAATAGATATATTTCAATCTACTTCTTTCTACCAAATAAATATAAGGCTCCAAAACCACCGATTAAAAAGACAAATATACCAATTAATACATAAATATCATATTTACCATCTTCATCTTTATTTTCTTCTTTAATGCCTTTTAATTTATCAATATCAATTTTTTCTTTTTTAGCAATTTCACTAATTCGATCTACTGGTTTATCACTATTTTTTAACTCTACTATCCGGTCATAAAAATCTTCCATATCACCGGCTCCAACTTGTAAGTAATCACCAACAGCAATAGTTGGAGTTTTTAATTTATCAGTATCTTCATCAAAATATTCTAATGATTTACGCATTAGGTTAAGTAAATCTTCACTAGCTAGTAACCAATTACCTTGACTATCTTCACCATTCCAAACTTGTAAAGTAACAAGTTCAAATAAATCTGGTTCTTTTTCTAAAACACCATTAAAATATTCATAAGCTGTTTCACAAGCTGGACAACCACTTTTAGTAAACATATACACTTTAACTTTATTTTCCGCTTTAACTAAAGGTATATGCATAATAAGTAAACAGACAATTATAAAACTAATAACTACTTTTTTCATTTCTACCACCACAAAAAATATTATAACAAAGTCTTAACTTATTTAAAAGTTATTTTTCTAAAGTTTTATATATTTTTATTATTCTAACAATTATTTCTTTATCTTCAATATCAATTTTATTCGTTGCAATTAAAGTTGCTAACCCATTCGCATATAACCAAACATGCATAAATAATTCTTTAGCTTCATTAAAAGTATAACCTTGTTTATTAACTAAATTAATAATTGCTCCTTGATTCCATTTTTCATTTAAAACATCATCAATACTTTTCCATTTTAAATTATTAGATAAGAATAAACTAACGAATAAATTTTTATAAGTTTTAGCAAATTCAACATAAGCCACACATAAAGTTATTAAAGCTTTTTTATTATCTACTCTACTTGTTATAAATTCATCATATTGTTTATAAATTTCTTCATAAATATCTTTTTTAATTTCATCCATATTTTGATAAATACGATATAAAGGTTTAGTAGATATTTTTAACTCTTTGGCAAGGTCTCTAGCATTTAGGCTATCCCACCCTTTTTTGTTAATCATCACAACTGCTTTTTTAATAATGGCTTCTTTAGTTACATTACTTAATGCAGGCATTTAGATTCCCCCAATCCTTTATAGGTAACTTACGTTACCATTATAACGAAGAAATTGTCTTTTGTCAAATTATACCATTTTAAAATATTGTAAAAGGATCTGATAAGGCACCTTTACCAGATAATTCAATTTCATTGGAGAGATAAAAGACCGGCCTAATTTCAAAATCATAATTAGGCGGAGGATCCCCTACTGTACCATTAAGATATATATCATGAACATACGCATTTGATACTCCTGTTCCACTATATCTTGTCATTGTCCATTCTGCTCCAATTGAATGACTTGATGCTGGATGTTTAAATTCATTATTAGATAAATGAATCCATGCAGTTTTTGCATTATCCGCTGTTGTTGGATTACCTCCTGGATAGGCATAATAATAATCATGTAAATATTGAATACCAATAGGAGCTGCTATTTTATCACTCCATGTATATTTTTCTGTTACACTTTTACCATTTTGATTTACATAACGTGTTGCTTCACCATTTCCACTTTCTATTTTATATATGGTATCACCATTAAAATCACCACGTTCAACTGCATCACCATATAACCAATTATAATCACTAATTATATAACTTTTTAAATTTTCAGTTAATTGACTATAAAATGATGTATCTTTATAAGTACTACCTTCATTATAATCATTCAATTGATGAAACAAATCACTATCGGGCCATTTAGTATCTGTTGTATTATCTGTGTGCCATTGATAACTAGAATCTAAACCCGTTTTTTTAATTACTTTTAATTCATCATTTTCAGTAACGCCAATTATTCTGTACATATCATCATTAGTATCTGCGCTACATTCGGTAGTATTACAGCAATTATCTCCTAAACAAATATAATTATTTATTGGATCTGTTCCTAAACCTTGATAACGATATATCCCACCAACTAAATTGCTACTTAGATAATTACCAATATCTTTACTTCGCAAATAATCCGTTATAGTTTCAATATCATAATATAAATAACAATAACTTGTTTTACTTGTATCTAACAATACAACATGATTATAATAATCATAGTCTAAAGCATCATTTATTATTTTACCATTTATATCTACACAGCCACTTTTTTCTTTATTAAAGTGATATCCATCTGTTGGAAGTTCTCCTTCACTTTCAAGATAGTTACCATCTTCTTGCTCAAGCATTAAAGCAAATTGTTTATTTTGTAATGGCTCTTTTAACTTCACTTTAGGTAATTCCTTATATTCTTTTTTGTTATTAAACGCAAAAAACATACTAACAATTAGTACTATTCCTAAACTTAAAATTATCAGTATATTTTTATTCTTCAATCTCATAAGACACATCTTCTATCCTATGATTTTATTATAAAATATTACCCCCCCCAGTCAACATAAAATTGAAAAAAGCAACCAATTTGATTGCTCTTCTTTCAACTATTTATCTCTTAATGTCGCTTTAAACTTCGTTGTAACATTTGTAATAATTTTATTAAATATTGTCATTACTTCTTCTTCCGTTAAAGTTCTGGAATAATCTTCAAAAGTTAAATTAAATGCTAAACTTTTTTTATCACTACCAATATTTTCACCCTTATAAATATCAAATATTTTAACATCCGTAAGTAATTTACCACCTGACTTTTTAATTTCTTTTAAAATATCTTCACTAGGTAAATTATTATCTACTACAAAGGCCATATCTTTTTCAATACT
>CANPYA010000125.1 GCA_947587565.1 uncultured Bacilli bacterium
TTGATTTGTGTTGCAGGTTATGGTTATTATCAAGAATGGGGAAAAGACGCCCAAAAACTATCTCCTGGTGATATTGTAGTAATACCTGCAAATGTTAAGCATTGGCACGGAGCATCCAAAAACTCCTGGTTTAGTCATTTAGCCGTAGAAGTACCTGGTGAAGAAACTGCAAATGAATGGTTAGAAAAAGTAACTGATGAAGAATACAATAAATTAGATTAGCAGACTTTTTAAGTTTGCTTTTTTAGATAGTATAAATATTATTGAAAATTGTTAAAAAATATTGTCAAAAAAAGTTCTTGTTGTATAATGATTATTATAGAGGAGGTTTTGTATGAATCAAGATAAAATGCATTTAATTAACAAAATATTTAATAATGAAACAATTAGAACTGTTTGGAATAAGGAAGAAGAACAATATTATGTCAGTGTTGTGGACTTAGTAGGAATTATATCAGAAAGCAAAGATAAACAATCATACTGGCGAAAGTTGAAACAACGACTAAGAGAAGAGGGAAATGAAACCGTGACAAATTGTCACGCTTTGAAATTGAAAGCTCAAGATGGTAAATATCGTTTAACAGATGTTGTTGATATTGAAGGAATGTTTAGAATAATTGAATCAATTCCGAGTAAAAATGCTGAACCTATTAAGGAGTGGTTAGCAAAATTAGGTAGTGAAAGAATTGATGAAGTGTTTGATCCTTCAATTGCGGCCCAAAGAGCTATCGATTTATATAGAGCAAAAGGTTATGAAGAAAAATGGATTACTAAAAGAATGCAAGGTATCCAAGATAGAAAAGAGCTTACTGATGTATGGCAAGAAAATGGTATTACTGAAAGTAAAGAATTTGCTATATTAACTAATGAAATATATAAAACTTGGTCGGGAATGACTGCAAAAGAGTATAAAGAGTTCAAAGGACTTCGTAAAGAATCACTTCGGGATAACATGGATAATTTAGAAGTATCTTTAACTGATATAAGTGAAGAAGTAACAAAAAGACTAGCCAAAAAAACTAAACCTAAAGGATTAAAGGAAAATATAAAAGTTGCTCATGCTGGTGGACAAGTTGCTAAAAACACAAGAGATGAAATTGAAAATCTCCTTGGAGAATCAGTTATTACTAATCAAAACAAATTGAACTATCAATATATAGATGAAAAAGAAAAAATGAAAATTAAGGAGAAATAAATAATGATTAATAATGATGTTCAATTTGAAAAAAACAATATAGTTTTTAATTATAGAGTAGCTATAGTTATAAGAAATGGTGAAAAAATATTAGTACAAAAGGATGATAGAGCTAGCCATTATACATTACCAGGTGGAAGATGTGAATTAGGTGAAAATTCTATTAATACTGGAATGAGAGAGTTTAAAGAAGAAACTGGTATTGATATTACATTAAAAAAGAAAGTTGGTATGATAGAAAATTTTTTTGTTTCGAGTTTTAATGGTAAAAATTATCATGAAATATTAATGATTCATGAATATGAATTCAATGATTATAATTTATATAGTAAATCATCAATTACAAATATTGAAGAAAAGAAGAAAGAACATTTAACTTATATATGGTTAAGTCCATCTGAATTAAAAGTCGCAAATTTTAAACCTGAAATAATTTTGGAAATGATTGAAAATGAAGAATTTCAACATTATATATTTGATTAAATGATAAAAAAATTTCTGATTTAAAATTTAAGCAAAGAAAAAATCCCATATTTTCGGGATTTTTTAATAATCTAAATGGTGGCTACAGCGGGAATTGAACTAGCGACACAAGGATTTTCAGTCCTTAAGTTTAAAATTTATTAACAAATTTATTTTAAATATTATATATTTTTTTAAATTGATATGTTATTATAACAAATATACTATTATTCATCTGTAGGGGAGTGATAATATGAATGATTGGTATCAATATCCTCAAAAAATAAAAAATTGGAATTCTAATATTGATTATGTTATGTTTGTTGATGAAAATGGCAATGGTAGTAGAATAAATAATATATTTAAAAAATTAAATAATAATATTATGATTAGTAACGATGAAAAATATTTTACAGTTACTGGTTGTATTTTTGAAAAAAATAATTATTCAATTGTTAGAAATAATATTAGAAAACTTAAAGAAAAGTATTGGCAAAATGGATTTTATAACGACACAAAACATAATGATTCTAGATATGTTTGCTTGCACTCGAGAGAAATAAGACGTCATGATGGTCCTTTTAATGATAGCATTATAAATTATGATAGTTTTATAAGTGATTTAAGTGAAATATTAGCTAAGGTTAATTGCAAAATCATTTCAATTTCTATCAATCTTGAAGAATATATTAAAACAGGAAATTTAGAAAATGTTTATGAAAAAGCTTTTGATTTATTATTAGATAGATATATATATGCTACAAAAAATAATAAAAAAGGAATTATAATGCTTGAATCTCGTGGAAAAAGTGAAGATAAAACTTTACTTAGTCATATTTATGACATAATACATAACAAGGGAAGAGCAAAGATATCTACTAAAGAATTAGAAGAAAAAATAATAGGTGTTTATTTTAATCCAAAATGGTATGGTGGTCATTCTTCAACATTCGTTGGTTTAGAAATTGTTGATTTATTTTCGTATCCTATTCATCAATATGTAAAATACAAAAAGTCAAATTTGTCATTTGAAACGATTAAAGAAAAAATTGTTGGATATCCAAATTTTAATAATAAAGGTATAAAAATATTTCCAAAAGAAAAAGATGGATAAACCATCATTTTCCGTACGCTATACAACGTACCCCGAAGCATTCGCTTCCATGACTAAATGTTACCATAATTAGGAACATTTGTCAATAATAGTATATGCAGCGAATGGTTTTTAATACATAAATTAATTAAAGAAAAAATCCCATATTTTCGGGATTTTTTTAATAATCTAACTGGTGGCTCCAGCGGGAATTGAACCAGCGACACAAGGATTTTCAGTCCTCTGCTCTACCGACTGAGCTATGAAGCC
>CANPYA010000126.1 GCA_947587565.1 uncultured Bacilli bacterium
AAGGAGTTTTTATTTTCAACTCATCGCTTAAGCTACACTGAACCCCTAGCCTAGCTAGGGGTTTTCTTACACAATAAAATCGTGCTTAGTTCACGATTTTATATTTTTAAAATATTTTGGAGTTTTTTAATAATTTTCTTTTCAATCCGAGAAATATATGACTGACTTATCCCAAGCATTTCGGCGACTTCTTTTTGCGTATATTCTAAAGTATTATTAAGTCCATATCTTAAAGTCATAATTTCTTTTTCTCTAGGTTCTAACACCGCAATTTCTCTTTTTAATGTTTCTTTATCAATGGTATTTTCTAATTCTTTAGGGACAACATCTTCATCTGTTCCCAAAATATCTTCCAGTCTTAATTCGTTTCCTTCGGCATCAAAATTCAAAGTTTCTTCTAAACTAATTTCCACTTTTTTGCGTTTATTTTTTCTTAAAAACATTAATATTTCATTAGCAATACACCTTGAGGCATAAGTTGCTAGTTTAATATTTTTATCAATTTTATAAGTATTAATGCCTTTAATTAAACCAATCGAACCAATAGATACTAAATCTTCAATATCAAACCCGGTATTTTCATACTTTTTGGCGAGAAATACCACTAGTCTTAAATTATGCTCAATTAAAATATTTCTGGCTTCAATATCCCCTTGTTTAGCTTTAATTAAATATTCTAATTCTTTTTCTTTCGATAATGGTGGGGGTAATTTATCAGTGGCTCCCACAAAGAAACATTCATTATATTTTTGTTTTAAAAATTCAATTATTTTCTTAAACATATTTTCTCCTTATTTTTCTATTAAATGATAATTAAGTAAACATTCAATACCATCTTGCATTTTAAAAGTATCGGAAAGTCCTAGTAAATAATTTTCATAAACTTTCCCATTGACTTCAATACTTTTTACCGGAATACACTCTAACAAACTAGTTTTATTAACTGTTTTAATAGGTACATACATTGGACTTCTTATATTATATATGCCTTTAAGTCTTTTTTTATTTATTAAAATTATATATTTATGGGTAATAGGATCTTGTAATTTATTACCACTATCAATAAAAGCTTTTAACTCTAAATGCCGATTATTTTTAAGATTGATTATAACTTTTGTATAATAATTAACTACTCTTTTTAAATTATTTTGTTCTTTAATATATAAATATAAAATAAAGGGTGCAATTAATAAAATTAAAAAGTACGATAAATTATTAAATTCGAGTTTTAAAAAGTAAAGAAAACCCGCTAAAATAACACTAGTCATATAAAGATATAGCATATTATTAAGAAAATATTTTAGATCATGATAACCATAAGTAACAAGTAACATTAAGAAACCCGCCAATATTTTTAAAAGTAATAAAATATATTTATTTAAAGGAATTAAGATAATAAAAGTTGAAATGGCTCCGAATAAAGCACCCAGTAAGATTCTTTTAAATTTGGTATTTCTTTTTAAAGTAATACTTACAGTTATTAATAGTAAAGCATCATAAATAAAATTGAGTAAAAATAATAAATCTAAATAGATTTTCATCTTATCACCAAATTTATTATATAAAAAAAATACGGCAAAAAATGTCGTATTATAGTTTCTAATTAAAATAAATCATTATTTCTTAAGAATGGTGGGATTTCAATATCATCATCAGTTGGAACAGTTCTTCTTTTTGGAACTTCTCCCGGTTCATATAATTCTTCGGTATCACTTTCTTCAAAACCAGTTGCAATAACGGTAACAATAACTTCATCAGTTAAAGTCTTTTCATTTTTAATTGCCCCAAAGATTATATTGACATCACTCTTAGCGGCTTCTCTAACAGTTTCAACAGCATCTTCAATTTCAAATAATGTAAGATTAGCACCACCCGTAACATTGACAATCGCATTTTTAGCTCCATCAATCGTAGCTTCAAGTAAACTACTAGCAACGGCTTGTCTTGCGGCTTCAATCGCTCTATTTTCCCCAGCAGCACAACCAATACCAATAATCGCTGTACCACTTTTTTCCATAACAGCTTTAACATCCGCAAAGTCTAGGTTAATAACTCCGGTAACCGCAATTAAATCGGAAATAGATTGAACACTTCTATGTAAAACATTATCAACTTCTTTGAAAGCATCATCAAAACTTGTTGTCTTATCTATAACATCTCTTAATTTATCATTTGGAATAACTATTAAAGTATCCACGTGTTTCTTTAATTCTTCAATACCAAGTAAGGCATTTTCACTTCTTCTTTTACCTTCAAATCTAAATGGTTTTGTTACAATACCAACAGTTAAAGAACCTAATTCTTGGGCAATTTCGGCAATTATAGGAGCCGCACCAGTACCAGTTCCACCACCCATACCACAAGCCACAAAAATCATATCGGCATCTTTAAGGGCTTCTTCAATTTCGCCTTTACTTTCTAAAGCGGCCGCTCTTCCTATTTCAGGGTTTGCTCCAGCCCCTCTTCCACCAGTAATAGACTTACCAATTTGAATTTTATTTTCAGCCTTAGAAGCATTTAATACTTGTAAATCGGTATTAACTACATAAAACTCAACACTTTTAACACCAGCTTCAATCATTCTATTAACGGCATTACAACCGCCACCGCCAACACCAACTACTTTAATCTTTGCAATTTGATCCATTTGTAAATCGTTCATTTCTTCATCTCCTTAATTATCAAAAAAATATCCAAATAGTTTACCAAGTAAGGAATTATCTGAGATATTTACTCTTTTACCTTTCCCACTTAATTCTTCTTGTTCTTCTAAATTAAATATTGAAAATTCGACATTTCTTAATTTCAAACGACTATTATAATATTTCATTACTCCTACAGCCGTTCCAAATTTATTACTACGAGCCCCAATTTCTAAGGTATTACCAATAATACCCATATTCCCGAGTAACTCTTCTGTTAATATATCAAAATCAGTGCTCTCTGTTACTCCTCCTGTAAGTATTATATAACTAATTTCCTTTTTTGTTAAGAGA
>CANPYA010000127.1 GCA_947587565.1 uncultured Bacilli bacterium
AAGTAGATATGTTTTATATCTCCCTTTATACATTCAGAATACCATTTTTCTTTACAACTTGCAACATTGATATTAATTATTTTAAATGATTCTGTATATATTTCTTTTGTTTCAACACAAGTTAAATAATATGTCTTTTTAAATAAATCTTTTTTACTCTTACCATAATTTAGATTTATTTGAATTATTTCCATTTCTTCTTCATTATATTCTTCACCAGTTTCAATATATTGCGAATAATAAGAAGCAAAATAAGATAAATTTCTTATTTTAACTGCACTATCATAATTACTGTTTAATTCAATGATAATTTTCTTATCATCATTAGTTTTAACAATCAAATCAGTTACTTTAACTCTTTCACTTTTTCTTCTGACCCCTAAACCAGTGGGAATAAATTCAACAACTTTAACTTCTTCATCTAAAATATCGGATAACATCTTATCTAAAAATCTTGTATCATTAGGATTAGCCACAACACTTTTAAATATTTTATCATATTTCAAATTGTAAAATTTAGGTTCTGTTTCTAACATTGTTCACCTCCCTCCTTCACTTTATATATTCGCTCAATTTGTCTGATTTCCTTTTTTTTCTTTAAAACTTTTAAAAAAAATTTTTTAAATATTAAAAAAGAAGAAATTTATATTCTCCCTTCACTATATATGTTTGCTTTTTTTATTTTAAAAACCCTAAAAAAAATAACCAATTTATTAAATTGATTATCTTTTAAATAATTTCTTAAATATATTATCTTCTTCTTTTATTTTATAAGCCTTAACTTCTTCATCATTAATAACTTTATTAATATTATTATTAATTAAATCATCAACCATTTTTTTACTATTAGTTAGTTCAGTTAATCTTGGTATTAATTCTTTTAAATAACCATATCTTTTTTCATAATCTTTATGAACATCACTACCTAGAAAATGAATCATATGTCTTTTTAACATTTCTTTTAAAGTTTTTTCTGCCCTCTTACCATAACGACCTAGTAAAGACATATAATTACCTTGAAATAAAACACCCATATTAATAAGTTCTTTAAATGTATTTAAATTCTTATAATATAAATATCTTTCAGGATGAACAATTATTACTTTATAACCTTTTTCCATTATATCATAAATATAATCTTTTAAATTAGGTAATTCTTCTTTAAAAGGTAATTCAATTAATAAATATCTACTTTTATTTAAAGACATAACCATATTAGTCTCTAAATAATATAATAAATCTTCATCAATAGTAATTTCATTTCCTAAATATAAATTAATATCTATTTTATTTTTTTTAACTTCTTCTTTTAAAGTATCAAATATACTTTCTTTAGTTTGATTATCACATTTATAACCCTGTAAAGGTCTAAAATGAGGAGTTAATATTATATCAGTAAACCCATTATCATAAGCTTCTTTAACAAGTCTTAAACTTTCCATCAAACTTTCTGATCCATCATCTATATTATATAATATATGACTATGTATATCTTGCATAATTATTTTTCTTCTTCGTGGGTGTAATATCCAGAATAATATGGATTATCTTTTGAATCAATTTGATTTAATATAGCATATATTTTTTTAGCCCCAACATTTTCTAATGATTTCTTAGATTTAGAAACTGATTCTAATTTAGTATCTTTATGTTTAACTACTAATAAAGTCATATCAGCATAAGAAGACACTACTAAAGAATCATTTAAGCCTAAAACTGGAGGACAATCTAAGATAATTAAATCAAATTTATCTTTTAAAGTATCAATTATTTTCTTACATTTTTTAGTTTCTAATAATTCTGATGGATTAGCAGGAAAAGGTCCTGTAGGTAAAAGATATAAATTTTTTACTTTAGTTTTTTTAACAAATTTTGATAAATTTTCTTCCCAATTTTTATCGATTAAAAGATTAGAAAAACCCTCATCATCTGAATTAGTAATTCCAAATATTTTATTTTGTTTTCCTTTTCTTAAATCACAATCAATTATTAAAACTTTTTCATCATTAAGAGCAAAAGCAACCCCTAAATTTGCAGAAATAAAACTTTTACCTTCTCCCGGAAATGAAGAAGTAGTCATAATAACTTTCGGAGTTTCATCAACAGAAGAAAATTTAATATTAGTTCTAACTCTTTTAATTTCTTCACTAAAAGATGAATATGGTCTTTCAATAATTATTAATTCATTCATAATTAAGCACTCTTTCTTCTTTTATATTTTGGTATACTACCAAGAACATGTAATTTTAATTTTTCTTCTAATTCTTCACTACTCTTAATAGAAGTATCAAAATAATAAATAGCAAAAATAACTCCAATTGCTCCAACTAAACCAATTAAAGCAAATATTGTAAAATCTCTAACTAAATTAATATTATAAGGACTTGTTTCTACTTCTGCTCTTTCAAAGATATAAACATTTTGTAAATTATAGATATTAACTATTTCATTTTTAAAAGCTGTAGCCACTGCATTAGCTAAATTAGTAGCAAGACCAGCATCTTCATTACTAACAATTATTTTAATCATTTCAGTATCATCTTCACTAGTAACAGATATATGCCCTACTACATCACTATAAGTTAAATCTAAATCTAATCTTTCAATAGCTTCATTAACTACTTTTTTACTTTTAATTATTTTAGTATATATTGGTACTAAATTTCTTCCTAAAGTAATATCTCCTTGCGTAACTGGAGCATTATCTTGAACTAATATTAAAGTTGTTTCTCCTTTATATAATGGTTGTTTAATAAAAAGTAAATAAAGTAATCCTAAAATTATTGCCGATACAACAATAATAATCATCATTGGTATTCTTTTAACATAGTAATGAAAAAGATCATTTAAATTAATTTCTTCCATATAAGCACCTCAGCAATCGTATTGTACCATACTTTTTTTCAAAAATAAACCTTAAATTTCATTTACTACTTATTTATTAGAAAGAAATACGAAAAAAGATTAGCTA
>CANPYA010000128.1 GCA_947587565.1 uncultured Bacilli bacterium
TGTGATATTTTTATTTAACTTTTTAGTATATTTTAACAAAATTTCAGCTAAAATATTTTTATTTAATAATTTATTATTTTTATTTTCAAACACATAATTATTTAAATTGTTTTCTTTTAAATATTGTTTTAATAATTTAATTGTGTTTTCCATTAAAGGTACTACTCTTTGCTTAGAACCTTTGCCATCCAAAATAACATATTTTTCTTCTAAATGAATATTATCTAATTTTAAATTAATAATTTCACTTGCTCGGGCTGCTGTATCATATAATAAACTAAGTAAAACTAAATCCCTTCTACCTATTTTTGTAGTTGTATTTATACTTTCTAACAATTCTTTTAATTCTTTTTCTGTTAAATATTCAATAACTTTTTTAGTATATTTTTTTGATTTAATAGATAGTATTTCCTTTATATTTTTGATGTTTTCTATTTCTTCTAACAAACAATATTGATAGAAAGATTTAATGCAAGCAAGTCGTTGATTTCTTGTCCTAATTGTATTTTTCTTTTCAGCTTCTAAATAATTTAAAAATTCAATGATAAGGTCTCTTGTAATAGTTTCAAAATTAATTTGAATAATTTTGAAATTCTTTTTATTAACTAAATAATCAATTAACATTTCAAATGCTTTTTTATAAGAACGGATTGTATTCTTACTCATATTTCTTTCTAATACTAAATAATCTTTCAAATATTTTGATAAATAATATGCAAAGTCTTTATTCATCTTCAATCACACCCTTTAATTTAGGAATTATATTACCTAATTTTTTCTCAGATATCATTCCAATTTCATTAATCATATTTTGCGTTATTTGAAAATAATATTCTAACGATTTTAATGATGAATGACCTATATAAGTTTGCAATACGGGTAACATCACATTTATATCTTTTTTTTCTTTCAACCATTTCTCAATACAATGAACTATATGAGTATGCCGAAGGTCATGAACTCTTGGTGAATTTTCACCTCTTTTTATTTTTGATAATTTTAAAATACTATAAAACCATTTTTCAACAGTACTATTGCTTATCTTTCCATTTCTTATTTGAAAAAAATATTCATCTTGTTCTTTATTATAATGAAATTTTAAATGGTACTTTAAAATTTCTTCATTTAATGATTTAGGTAAATAAATTATTCTTTCTTCATCATTTTTAGAATACTCAACTAAAAAGTATTCTTGTTCTTTATAATCCTTAATTTTTAAATTTAATATTTCGCCAATTCTCATTCCAGTTTGATACAAAATTTTAAATATTATGGGTATTGTTTGTTCTGTTTTATAAGAATAATATCTCAATTTTATTTTATATGAATTGTTTATAATCAATTTTATTTCTTCTTTAGAAAATATATAAGGAATATATTCTCTATGATGTTTTTGATATATTTTTAAAGGTATTTGATAACATTTAATATCTTGAGTATTTAAATACTTATTAAATTCTCTAAAAACACCAATATTTCTTGCTAATGTATTTGAAGATATATTTGGATTTAATCTAACATATTTATCAACAACATCTTTATTAATATTTGTTACATTTTCTTTTTCTAAAAATATTGTAATTGATTTTATTACATTATTATCAGTTTTTATATTTATAACCTAAATATCTTTTTTGCTTAATAAAGTTATTGCCTAATTCTTGCCAATTATTCATCTTCATCTATCTCCAAAACACATTCTTTTAATTTATTTTTATTAACTTTTAAATAAGTTTTTGAAGTTGTATCTATACTATCACCTAAAGTAGATGCTATAATAGGTAACGGAATTCCATTATCTAACATATTGCTGGCTAGGCTATGTCTTAAATTATGGATTCCATTTTTATTTTCTTCTTTAATATCAATATCTATTTTTTCAAAATATTTATTGAAAGTATTAAATTGATTTAATTTTTCAAATGGATATTTATGTTTGATAAATAGATATTCATTATTACAAATAGGTCGTGCTTCTTTTATATAATGAATAATAGTCCAACCAATTTCCTTAGTAAGAGGTAAAATGTTTTTATTTTGATTTTTTGTTTGAATAACTATTAATTTTTTTCCTTGCCAATCAATATCTTTTAATTTAATATTTAGTATATCGTTTATTCTTAAGCCAAGTCTTGCTGCGATTAATATGATTGCATAATCTCTTTTTTCTATTTTTCTTTCTTTTGGTATAGATTTTAGTAATTGTTCTACTTGTTCTTCTTTTAAATAAGTAGGAATTTTTATTCTTTTACTTCTTTTTATTTTTGGAACTAAAATACTTAAATCTTCTTTTAAAATATCTTCTATAAATAAGTAGTTTAAAAATTCTCTTAATACATAAAAGTTTCTTCTTTTTGAAATATCTCCTTTATCAATTGTTTCATTAATAAAAACAATAATATCTTTTTTACTTAAATCATTTAAATTTTGAATTCCTTTTTTATAAAAATAAGATAATAACCGTAATAAATAATCTTTTTTTACTTTTATACTACTTTCTGAATTATTTCTTACATCTGTTACATAATTTAAATAATTTTCTAATATAGGATTCCATTCTTTTGGATAATCACAAAATAATGATTTGGGTAAAGATGTTTTTAACATAAAGTTTTTATAAGAATCAAAATCATCTAGTATTCTTTTAGAACGCATTAGTTGTTGATATCGAGATTTTGATTTATTAGTATATGTATTAACATCAAATTGATAATGTTCTAATAAAAATTTTGAATAATCTTTTTCATCATATTCAAAATTTTCTTCTTGTTTCCAATAAATAAATTTATTCCAAATACTTAAATAACCATCCATAGTTGTTATAGAAAATCCTATTTTTATTGCCTCCTTTCTAATTTTTTTAATATGAGTTTTAAAATCTTGTGGACTCATAAAACCAACTCCTTTCCTTATCGACACTTTGCCGACAGGAATTAGTATAAATGTTATCA
>CANPYA010000129.1 GCA_947587565.1 uncultured Bacilli bacterium
TTAGAAAATTATTTTGTAAGTCTAAATGAAAAAAAATTTAAAGCCTTACAAGTTTTTGAATGGTTATATATTCATAGGGAAAAAGATATTGGTAACTTTAGTAATTTAAAAAAAGAATTAAGAGATAAATTAAAGAATGATTTTAAGTATGATTTTATTACCATAAAAAAATATGAAACGGGTAAAGATGTTAAAAAATATTTATTTGAATTAAGTGATCATAACTATGTGGAAGCCGTATTAATGTATCATGACTATGGGAAAAGTGTGTGTATCTCAAGTCAAGTTGGTTGCAATATGGGGTGTAAGTTTTGTGAAAGTGGCCGCTTAAAAAAGGTGCGAAATTTAGAGACTTATGAAATGGTGGAACAAATACTTTTAATTGAAGAAGATATTAAGGAAAGAATCCAAAGAATAGTTATTATGGGTATTGGGGAACCTTTTGATAATTATGATAATGTTATTAATTTTTTACGAATTGTTAATCATCCTAAAGGACTAGGTATTGGGGCCAGACATATTACGGTTTCCACTTGTGGGTTAGTACCGAAAATCAAAGAATTTAGTGATTTAGACTTACAAGTTAATCTCGCCTTAAGTTTACATGCCCCGAATGATGTTATTCGAAATAAAATTATGCCGATTAGTAAAGTGTACACAATTAGTCAAGTAATGGACGCAATTAAAGAATATTTAGCAAAAAACAATAGACGGGTTACTATTGAATATGTTATGCTTAATATGGTAAATGATAGTGATGAATGCGCATATGAACTAGCGAGTCTCTTAAAAGGACTTAATGTCTATGTTAATTTAATTCCTTATAATGAAACCAATAATTTAGATTTTAAGAAAAGTCAAAGAATTAATGAATTTAAAGATATATTATTAAAGATGGGAATTAATGCAACAGTTCGAAGAGAATTTGGTGGTAGTATCAGTGCGGCATGTGGTCAACTTAGAAGTAAAGAGGTGTAAGAATGAAAGCTTGTTATATGACAGATTCAGGACGAGTTAGAAGCCATAATGAAGATAGTGTAACTATTTTAAGAAATGAAAGTAATGAATATTTACTGATTGTTGCTGATGGTATGGGAGGACACCGGAAGGGTGAAGTTGCTTCAAGTATTGCGGTTTCCCATTTAGGTAAAAGATTTAATGAAACACCAAGTATTGGTTCCAAGTTAGATGCTGTTAATTGGCTTAATGATAATGTTAATGAAATAAATAAAGAAATATTAGAATATGGGGAAGAAAATATTGATTCTAAAGGCTTAGGAACGACCGTCGTTGTGGCCTTATATACGAAAAATTATTTAATATTCGGTAATATTGGGGATTCTTCTGGTTTTGTTTTAAAGAGTAATAAATTACATAAAGTTACGCACGACCATACATTAGTTAATCTTTTAGTAGATGCCGGTAATTTAACGGAAGAAGAAGCGAAAAATCATCCGAAGAAAAATGTTTTAATGAAAGCTTTAGGAGCTGCCGAAAAAGTTGATTTAGATATTTTTGATATTGTCGAGATGGATTTTGATGCCATTATGTTATGTAGTGATGGCTTAACGAATATGTTAACGGAAGAACAAATTGAAAAAGTATTGATTGATCCGGAATTAACGGCGGAAGAAAAAGTAGAAAAATTAATTAGGAAATGTAATGCGCGTGGGGGTAATGATAATATATCAGTAGCATATCTTGTAAGGAATGGTGATTAGTATGATAATGAAAGGACAAAAAATAAGTGACCGTTACCAAGTTATCAAAAGTATTGGTGAAGGGGGAATGGCCAATGTTTATTTAGCTTATGATACAATATTAGATCGGAATGTCGCAGTTAAAGTTTTAAGAGGAGACCTCGCGAGTGATGAAAAATTTGTACGGCGTTTCCAAAGAGAAGCTTTAGCAGCCTCAAGTTTATCACATCCCAATATTGTTGAAGTTTATGATGTTGGCGAAGACAATGGCGAATATTATATCGTTATGGAATATATTGAAGGTAAACACTTAAAACAATTAATTAAGAAACGGGGTAAATTAACCGTATCGGAAGCTGTAGATATTGTTATGCAAATAACGGATGGTTTGTCTGTAGCTCATGATTCATATATAATTCATAGGGATATTAAACCACAAAATATTATGATTTTGGAAAATGGTTTAGTTAAGATAACGGACTTTGGTATTGCGATGGCGATGAATTCGACACAGTTAACGCAAACTAATTCAGTAATGGGTAGTGTTCATTATCTACCACCAGAACAAGCAAGTGGTAAAGGTTCAACTTTACAAAGTGACATTTATTCAATTGGTATTTTGTTTTATGAACTATTAACAGGTAAACTACCATTTAAAGGCGAAAATGCGGTGGAAATTGCTTTAAAACATTTAAAAGAACCACTTCCATCAATTAGAGATGAGTTACCTAATATTCCGCAAAGTGTGGAAAACATTATTATTAAAGCGACCGCGAAAAATCCTAAAAATAGATATACTGATGCAAGAGAAATGCATGAAGATTTAAAAACTTGTTTAGACCCAACTAGAGCCAATGAAGAAAAGATTAAATTAAAATATCAAGAAATAAGTGATGATACAAAAGTTATTAAACAAGTAAAAGAAGAAGCAAAAAAGAATACAGAAAGTAAAAATGTTAATAATAAAAATAGCGATACAGAAGTTATTGCAAAGAAGATTACGGGTGATGAATTGAAAAAGCAAAATAAAACATTAATTAGACTAGCCTCAATATTTACAGGACTAGTAATAGTTGTAACATTAGTATTTGTCTTTATTATGGTAACTAGTAAAAGAAGTACGATATCTGTTCCAGATGTAACGGGTAAGTCAACAACGGAAGCGATTAAAATTCTCCAAGATGCTGGTTTTAAAGTTACTGATGATCAAGAAATGGTTTCATCTTTAGATGTTAAAGTAGGTAATGTGGT
>CANPYA010000130.1 GCA_947587565.1 uncultured Bacilli bacterium
AAATTATTTAAAAAACTTTCCCTATATTGTAGCGGACAATATTGCATCTATTTTTGAAAAGCAAAGTCCTGATAATGTTTATTTATTAGAATATATTTTTAATGGTGCTATGGATTCTTATGATTATAATACTATTGAAGAAAAAAGAATCCTTGCCAAAGTTAAACAAATTTTACTCTTGCGTTACAATTTAAATTTATTAAATACATCTTTAAATGAACCATTAAAAATATCGGATCTAAATGGAAATGTAAAAGAATACTCTACAAAGTAAAATATAGTTATAATATTTATAATCTTACATTTGATGATATAATATAAGTAATTTAATAAATATAATTTGTAAAAATGGAGGTTATTTATGAAGAAAAAAAGTTATCTATTAATTATAGGAACAATTATTTTAATTGGCATATCAAGTTTTGTATCGGTACTTATTTATAAAAATTATAATTTTAAAATTGATATATCCAAAATAAATAAAAGTTGGTCCTCTATTGACAGTGATTTAGCAAGTATTAAAAGTAATATGGATTCTATTACTGAATCAAATGAAGTTTTTTATTGGTGGAAATTAAAAGATTTTGATATTGAAGATGATAATTATGAAGAAACATTGAATTTTTTAGTTGCTAGCATTAGAATGTGCTATATAGGAAATGTTGTTGATGAAAGATATGACTATTCTAATGCGGATAATGTTATAAGTAATTTTAAAAACGAAAAAACAATTACTAAAAAGCAATTAAAAAAATTAAATGAAGATATGTATAGAGAAAAAAATAATTTTTGTTTAACGAGAATTGAAAGCATACCTAGTCTTTTAATTAGTAATGATAAAAATTTAAAAAATAAAGTTTTAGATGAAATTAATTATTTTAAAACTGTTAAAAATTCTAGTTTTTTTGGAAATAATGAAGCATCCTACAATGAATTATTATTTAGAAAAGCATTCGAAATACATTTAATTAAAGATTTAAGCGATTTTTTAAAACAAGAATATACTAACTTAAAATAAATAGTAATTTGTAGAAATGGAGGAATTATGAAAAAAGGTTTAAAAATTACTTTAATTGTTCTAGGAGTTTTGGTAGGAATTGTTACACTTGATACTTTGCAAGCAAAAGTCTTTGATAATAGTCCACTATTGAAGATAAGAGATAATTTAGATGGAGGAACTATTGATTATATTGATAAGGGGATTTTTGTTAATCATTATCATTGTAATAATAATGAAAAAGTTACTACTTGGAAAGGAACAAAATTTGCTTGTTCTATCAAAGAAAACTTAAATGATAAAATCACAATTAAATCTATTAATGATTTTTATAATACTTCTTTAACGAAAAATAACGATATTAGGAATTTAGATTCCAAATATAATTTTGATAAAGCTATAAAAGATAATTGTTTTGTGGAATCAAATGGTAAATTATATAACGAAGATTTATATATTAAATTTAAAGATGATTATAATAGCAAAAAGAATAGTTTTATAAGAGTAGGAAGAGCAACTATTGAAGGAGATTTAATGCTATATGATATTTTGTATTATAATGATAAAATTTATGTAGTAACTGATTATAGTCGTGATAACTTTGGAAATGAAAGCAAATTAAAATTAGAAGAATATAATTATAGTTTAGAGTATGAAAATGAATGGATTTTAACTAACGAAACTGATATTAAAACTGATAATTATTTTACTATTGTTAGTTTAAAAGAAAATAATTCATTTATTCAAACCTTTAATGTTTTAAATGTTGCTGACAGTAATGACGAAAAATATCTTTATTTAACTTTAAGAGCTTTTCAAGATGAAGAAGTTGTAACCGTTAAAGTGTTAAAAGAATTAAATCCTAACATTAAAGAAAATTATAATTATGAATTTACTTTCCTTTATGATAATAAAAAAATAAAAGAAAATGATATTAAAGAATTATTTGATAATCGAAAACTAATAAAGATAACTGAAACATCTAAAGTTGGCTTAGATCAAATAATGGATAATGTTAATAAACAGTAATTTGTAGAAATGGAGGAATTATGAAAAAAACAATATTGACTATTTTATTATGTGGAATTTTGGTGTTAGGAATAACGGGTTGTGGTAAAACAAAAGCCGAGTTTGAAATTGGAAATAAGTCTAATATTACAATTTCAAACAATGATATTACAATGTCCATTAAAGATGGAACTTTAACTAATGAAGGTACTACTTTGATTTTAAGAAATGATAGTGATAAATTACTTCGCTATGATGAAGAATATAGAATAGAAGTAAAACAAGATGAAAATTGGTATGATATAAATGTTGAATTAGAATTTAATCAACCACTTTGGGAATTAGAAACAAATAGTGAAAAAGAAATTGAGTTAAATTGGAAATATGGATATGGAAAATTGCCAAGCGGAAAATATAGAATTGTAAAACAAGTTTATTTTGAAAATGAAGATGATCAAAAGTTTTATATATCAGCTGAATTTGTCATTAAGTAAATGCTTTAGTAAGATAAATAGTAATTTGTAAGTGAGGTGTAATATGATGAAAAAAATGTCGATTATTTTGTATATTATCGCTAGTTTATTTGGCTTTATCTATTTAATTGGCGAATTAATTCCTAATCTTATTTTATCGGAATTTAGTAGATTATTTTTATTAGGTGGGAGTTGTCTATTCCTTTATTTCGGTGGATTACTATTATCAAAAAATAAATCAAACAATAAACCTATGAAAATAAACTTATGGATTTTCTTTTTGCTCTATATAATTTTACTTGTTACATTAACTTTATTTGATTCTATGTGGGGAAGAAATGGCTTGTCATTTATAAATTGGTTTAGTGATGAATTTATTTACTTTTTAAAACATTCCATTAA
>CANPYA010000131.1 GCA_947587565.1 uncultured Bacilli bacterium
AGGATTTTTTCGGGATTTTAACTTTTTTAATAAAACTCCCTTTTACTTCGGGAGTTTTATTTAAAATCTAACGTTTATAATCCATCTTTTAAATATTCCACTATCTTCAATTGTTAATATTCCCCTGTCTTTAAGTACTTTGATATATCTTCTTATAGTTCTTTCAGTAACATTATATTTTCTTGCCAAATAAAATTCTGTTACTTTTTCATCATCAATTATTTCTTCATAAATAAGTTTTAATAGTTCATTATCGCGTACACGCATTTTTTCTCCTTTCACTTTATATATACGCGCTTTTTCTTGAATTTCCTTTTTTTTCATTAAAACTTTTTAAAAAAAAGTAGAATTTTTACAAACCCTACTAATTTCTACTTATATTTTTACTTTTCCAATATTTTCTTAAATCTTCACCTTTATTACTAAAATGTATAATAAGTTCCACTAAAGAATTAATTATTTCAGAACTTAAATTTTCCCTTCGATAAAATTTTTCTAATCTATCTGGTGTATTAAATTCTAGTAGCAATAAGCCATTTAATAATTCTTTTAAAAAGTCATAATTTAAATTATCATTGACGTTAGTAACTATATATTTTATCCATTCATCATAACAATCAGTTCTAATTAAATATAAATTATTGGTAATACTTAAAATTGTATTTGTATTGTCATTCATAATTATCTAGTCCTATTTAAGTATTTTATTTCATATTCTGGATATAATTTATTCCAGTATTCTCTTAATTCTTCGCCTCTTGGTGAAAAATGAATTACTAAAGCAACAATACCTTCTAAATCTTCAAAAGATAAATTAAAGTCTTGTAACATAAGCATTAAGTTTTCTGTACTTATACCACCATATAATTCTTCTAAGCAAATTGTTACTATTTCATTAATTTTAATAGTGGTTTCATCACTAGCTAGAACATAAGCATTCCACTCTTCAATTAAATCAGCTTTTACTAAGTCTTCTTTAACTACTAAAACAGATGAATCCAATTGACTATTGTTTATTTTTTTACCATTACTAATTGTTTTACTATTTTTTAAACTTACGTTTTCTTCTTGTTGTTCCTTTAATAAATTAGCAATATCTATTTCTTGTTCAATATTTTGTCTTTTTTTATCACCATTTAAAATTGTTCCAATATGCCAAAGACCAGTACCTCCGATTAACATAACTAGTGCTGAAATTTCTTCTAAAGAATCTAATAAAAATGGTGCATATTTAATAATTGGTACTACTACTAAAACCCATAAAACTTCCAATGGTAATTTTATAATGTTTTGTCTAGTTTCTAACTTTCTAATTTCCTCTTTTTTCACTTCAATAAACTTTTCAATATTAAAATTTTCTTCTAACATTTCCAAAATCCCCTTTCAATGCCGAATATAATACCACAAAATTGTTAAAATTGCAAATTTTTCCAAAGATGTTCCAAAGAAAAAAGACTTTTAAGTCTTCTTAATAATCAATTTTTAACCTACCACGGGGATTGATTCTCGCCATTTCTCTTCATTTTTGCATAATTTTTCATAATTTTTTCTAGACATATATATTACTTCATCATAATTTTGTACACTATCAGCAAAGAATTTAATTTCTTTATCTTTAACAGATGATAACATATTCATAATATATTCATTCATACTATAATCAGGCATATAAAGTTGTAAATAAGGATCAAATAATTGATAATTACTTCTTTCTATTATTTGATCATATACTTTAAATTTAAAATTTGGATTACCATAATATTCTATTTTAATATCATCCCTATTTTCAAAGACAACATTTCTAATTCCTAATTCTAATATTATTAAATCATCACTATAATCGATATTATAAGATGTTAGTAAATCATTATATCTAATTATTTTATAAGTAGATATTTCACAAACAAATAAACCAGCACCAATCCCAAAGGTTATAAGGGATGCCATAAACATCACAAATATTCTTTTAAATTTTAACTCCATATCTAAGAGTAATTTTATAAGTATTTCTAAAAATAGATAAATGATAACGCTTGTTGCCAAAAGACAAATAGCCAGAAATACGAGTAATATACCATAATAAATATAATAAGAAGTAAAAATTAATAAACCAATATTACAAACAAATATAATAACTGTTGGGAATATTAAAAATAAAATAATTAATTTACCACAATATAGACAGATCTTTTTTAAAATAGTTTTAATATCATTATATATTTCATGAATTTTATCGGGTTCTTGATTTTCCTCGATTTTTATTTCCATATTATTTTTTAAAGCCTTTTTATTCTTATATAATTTATAAAATATATAAATTGATGTTATAAGACAAATAAAACTAAAGGCAATTAAATAGTCTTCGGTATAAATAAATACTGATGAAAATAGAAATTCAAAAATAAAATAAGCAATTATGGAACAGGTTACCAGTAAAGATATGCCACAGAATAAGAATAATAATCCTTTCTTTATTTTTTCTTTCGTTGTTAAACTTTTAAAATAATTTTTTAAATTTTTAAATGTTATTGCATTTAAATTATTCTCGTTGCATTTTTCTTCTTTTTCTTCTAATTCTTTAAGACCAATTAATTCATCCATACTATAATCAAATAATTTACATATTTGAATTATTTTTTCAGTTTCGGGATACGAATTATTTGATTCCCATTTCGATACCGCTTGTCTTGAAACATTTAATTCTTGTGCTAGTTCTTCTTGACTCAATCCCTTTTCTTTTCTTAATTTTGCTAGTTTTTCACCAAAACTCATAATTTCACCTCACGCC
>CANPYA010000132.1 GCA_947587565.1 uncultured Bacilli bacterium
AAATTTTTTTATTTTTGATTTTTTCTATTATTTTACTTAAAAAGAAGTGATTTTTATTTTTCACTCCTTACTACTGTTTTTTTACTTGACATTTATACCATTAAAAAATCCTAATTTGCTGTTAGGATTTCCATTGCTTTATTATATTGTAACTCATAACCATCAACATTATAATCTGGGGCAATACCAACACCATCAATACAATTTCCTGTCGGTGTTAACCATTTAGCTGAGGTATATTTAACAGAATCGCCATTACCTAATTCCGCTATTTGTTGAACTTTGCCTTTACCATAAGTCTTCGTACCAACTAAAGTAGCGCCATAACTTTCTTTTAAAGCAGCGGCCAGTATTTCGGATGCTGATGCAGAATTACCATTAACTAATATAACAATTGGATAATTTCTACTTTCTTTAGTTTCATCCTTATATGTAAAATCACTATTACTAGATTGTAATGAATAAATAACTTTACCTTTTTCTAAGAATAATGATGCTGTATCTTCCGCTGCTGATAAATAACCACCAACATTATCTCTTACATCTATAATTAAAGAATTTATTCCTTCATTTTCCATTTCATTTAAAGCCCTACTTACTTGACTACCTAAAGTTTCGGAAAATTTTCTAATAACTAAATAACCAACACCATTATCTATATTATAAGATATAGCTTTATTTTCTAATTTAGCTTTTGTTACATTAAATGTTAAGATTTGATTATTACGATTAACTTCGATACTAACTGTTTCATCATTATTGTTTTTTATTAAATTACCAATAAATTCACTATTAGCGTTAGTAACATCAGTTCCATTTACTCTTTGTAATATATCATTTGCCATTATACCGGCTTTTTCAGCTGGACTATCTTTAGTTACACTAACAATTAAATTACCTTGAATTTCAATACCAACACCATTATAAGTTTCTCCTAAATCATCTAATATATCTTGGTATTCTTCATCCTCTAGATAAGTAGTATATTTATCTCCTAAAAAATTAACCATTCCTTCTTCCGCAGCTTTTAACATGGCATCTTTATCGACATTATCATAATATTTAGATAATAAGGTTTTATATACTTCGACAAATTCTTGTAAATCTTCATCATTACTTATTAAATCAATCTTTGTATTAGAATTATTTAACATAATTACCCCAGTTGCAATACCTGATATTACCGCTGTTACTATAATTATTATTATTACTCCCAATAAACCAAAACCATTTGTCTTTTTCACACAATCACTTCCCGTACTATAATTTTAACACGCAAATCAAAAAAAAGTAAAGTTTATTGTAACCTTACTTTAATTTTTCCTGTATAGTTTTGTAATCTTCAATATAATTTGTTATTTTTCCATCTTTTATTTTTAATAATGTTAAATCTCCAAAATCAAAATCTTTAACCTTAGTAGCCTTTGGATTACTCTTATTATCATTATTAACATTATAATATGGTTTATTCAAATTATTATTTAAATCACAATAATAAATTTTGATATAATCTTTAGCACTACTATTAGAAGTATATCTTGCCATTAGACTAGAGTATTTAACCGCTGCACTATCCTTACTATCATAAACTAACACATAATATTCATCATATGGTCTATTTAAAATAGTTCCAACACTAGTTATTTCGTAATCTATTTCACCCGCAGTTACTTCAGGTTCCTCTACTTCATTCTTCTTTTGAATATGACTAGTTACAAAATAGATTCCCACAATTATTAACACTATAACAACTAAAATAATGATAAATGATTTAATATCCATTTCATCTTCTGTTGCCACACTTAATCCCTTATTCATTCTTCTGGCTTTCCTACTCATCATCATAGGATTTTCTTTTAAACTGTTCTTTTTCATTACATAATTCCTTCTTCATATTAATTATATCGAAATATTAAGGCAAAAGCAATTATATTTGCCGAGAAAGAGTTTTATTTTTTCTCTTTAGATTATTAACTAAAACATAATACTTATGCATAATATAATTTATAGTATCTACACTAAGTAATAACTTATCCGCTATTTCAACATTACTTAATCCCTTATTAATTGCTAATATAAAAACTTGAATTTCTAATTCAGTTAAATTATCACATACATCAAAGACATCCATATTTTGTAAGAGCTTATTAATTTCAGCAATTTTTAATAATTCCCGATACTTAGTTAATTCTCTTCGCATTTTATTTAAAGCTCTAATTAACATGCTACTTACATTTTGAGGGGTAACACCTAATTTATTAGCTATTTCAGTTAGTGATAGACAATCATAAAAATGATACTTGATAATTAATTGTTGATTTTTAGTTAATCTTAAAATATATTTTTCAAAAAATTCTCTTTTTAAATATTGTTCTTCTTCTTTGCAATAATCATCTTCTAAATCACTTAATAAATCAAAATCATTTTTATAATCTTCAAGATATTCTTTTTCAAATTTATTTTGCTCTAAATAATTTTTTATAAACCTACTAGTAACTTTATATAAATAATTATATAATCCACTTTTATTTTCTATTTTATAAGTATCTATACCTCTTATTAAACCCACTATTCCTATAGCAAATAATTCTTCTTTATTATTATAATCTTTATATTGATTTTCAATTATTCTTTTGACAATATATAAATTATGTTTAATTAACTCATCACGAGCTACTTTATCTCCTTGCTTTGTTAGTTTTAAATATTCGGTATTTTCTTTTTCTGTTAAAACTTCAGGCATTTCATCTAATAAATAAAATCCTATTTTTTCCATATTCTT
>CANPYA010000133.1 GCA_947587565.1 uncultured Bacilli bacterium
AATTATTTAAATACTGACAAAATTAAAAAAGAACTTGCTTCTAGAACAAATTCTTCGATTTTATGATTTTATCCTGACAACCTCCTTAAATATATGACAAATAAACCAATGAGGTATATAATATACTTATAAGGATGATAAATCAATAATCCTCGCCGGATAGGCATTACTTTCTTTTACGGAAAAGAAAGTAATCAAAGAAGCCGGGAAGGTGATAAATATTCCTCCGGAGGCACTTTCTTGATAAGAAAGTGGAAAGAACTTTTTAAAAGACTTATTGACCGGGATAAAATTATCGGGCTTTTTCGATTTTATTTAGTGCTTTTTTTAAAAATTACTTGACTAACATACGTTTGTTTGATATATTAGTTATGCTTGAAATTTTTTCAAAAAGTATTAGAATATTAAAGGATTTGTAGGTGGTATGCAATGGATAAAATAATTATAAGAGGAGCCAGAGAAAATAATTTAAAAAATATTGATTTAGAGTTACCTAAAAATAAATTAATTGTTATGACTGGGGTATCTGGAAGTGGTAAAAGTAGTTTAGCTTTTGATACAATTTATGCTGAAGGGGAAAGAAGATATGTTGAAAGTTTATCAGCATATGCTCGTCAATTTATTGGTTCAGGTGATAAACCGCAAGTAGATTCGATTGAGGGACTTTCACCTAGTATTTCGATTGATCAAAAAACAACTAATAAAAATCCTAGATCTACTGTGGGAACTATAACGGAATTATATGATTATTTAAGACTATTATTTTCCCGGATTGGTATTCCTTATTGTCCTACTCATCATATATCTATTAAAAGTCAAAGTATTGAAGAAATGACTAATAAAGTTTTAAATTTTGAAGAGGGTACTAAAATCGAAATTTTTGCTCCCGTTGTAAGAGGAGAAAAAGGTACCCATAAAGATTTAATTGAAGATCTGCGCAGTAAAGGATTTACTAAAATAAAAGTTAATGGTGTAATGTATAATGCGGCTGATGAAATAACTTTAGAAAAAAATATTAAAGATGATATTTATGTTTTAATTGATAAATTACCAGTATCTAGTGAAGAGAGGAGTCGGATTTTTGAAGCCATTGAAACATCTTGTAAAATGGCGAATGGTTTAGTAATTATTCGGATTAATGATACGGAAGATTTACTAATGAGTGAAAATTATGCTTGTCCTTATTGTAATTTTTCACTAAGTGAACTTGAACCTAGAATGTTTTCATTTAACTCACCATATGGTGCTTGTGATGAATGTAAAGGTTTAGGAACAAAATTAAAAATTAGTGAAGATTTATTAATTCCTGATAAAAACAAAAGTATTAATAAAGGTGCTATAGTAGCTATTAACTTAGATAATAATATGTATTTAAGTAGTCTTAATACTGTGGCGAAACATTTTAATATTGATTTAAATGTGCCAGTTAAAGATATGAGTAAAAAAGATTTAGATATTATTTTATATGGGACGAAAGAAATAATTGATTTTCATTATGTAGCTAAAAATGGTAGTACCAGAGATACTAAATCAACTTATGAAGGAATTGCTAATAATTTAGAAAGAAGGTATTTAGAAACCAACAGTGGTTGGATTAGAGAGTGGATTGAAAACTTCATGGTTGAATCTACTTGTAATGTTTGTCATGGGACAAGATTAAAAGATGAAATTTTAGCGGTTAAAATAAATAAAAAAAGTATTTATGATTTAACGGAAATGTCTATTGATGAATTAAAAGATTTTTTAACGAATTTAAAACTTACAAAAGAAGAGCAAGAAATTAGTAATTTACTTTTAAAAGAAATTATTTCAAGATTAGACTTCTTATTAAATGTTGGTTTAAGTTATTTAACTTTAGCAAGAAGTGCCGCGACTTTATCAGGAGGAGAAGCCCAAAGAATTCGTTTAGCAACTCAAATTGGTAGTAAATTATCCGGGGTTTTATATGTTTTAGATGAACCATCTATTGGACTCCATCAAAGAGATAATGAAAAATTAATTAATTCATTAAAAGAAATGCGTGATTTAGGCAATACTTTAATTGTTGTAGAACACGATACGGATACAATGCTTGCAGCTGATTATTTAGTGGATGTTGGCCCTGGTGCCGGTGATGCTGGTGGATATATTGTTGCAAGTGGTACCCCGGAAGAAGTAATGAAGTGTGAAGAAAGTATTACGGGGCGTTATCTTTCTGGTAAAGAAAAAATTGAAATACCAAAAAAACATCGGAAAGGTAATGGTTTATTCTTAGAAGTTAAAGGAGCCCAAGAAAATAATTTAAAAAATATCAATGTTAAATTTCCTCTAAACAAATTTATAGTGGTAACAGGTGTTTCCGGTTCAGGTAAAAGTACCTTAGTTAATGAAATTCTATATAAAACATTGCATCGAGAATTTTATCGTTCGAAAGATATTCCTGGTAAATGTAAAAGTGTTAAAGGAATGGAAAATGTTGATAAAGTAGTAAATATTAGTCAAGATGCGATTGGTAGAACTCCAAGAAGTAATCCTGCTACTTATGTTGGTGTATTTGATGATATCAGAGATGTTTTTGCTAATATGAAAGAATCTAAAATGCGCGGTTATGATAAAGGAAGATTCTCCTTTAATGTCAAAGGCGGTAGATGTGAAGCCTGCTGGGGTGATGGTGTTAAGAAAATTGAAATGCATTTCTTACCAGATGTTTATGTGCCTTGTGATGTTTGTGGCGGTAAACGTTATAATAAAGAAACTTTAGATGTTAAATTTAAAGGTAAAAGTATTGC
>CANPYA010000134.1 GCA_947587565.1 uncultured Bacilli bacterium
TTTGATGATTTATTTCCTGTGGAATCATTTACAGGTAATATTTCTTTAGAATTTGGAGATTATTCTTTTGAAACTCCAAGATATTCTGTAAAAGAAGCAAAAGAAAGAATGGTAAACTATGCGGCGCCATTAAAAGTGGAAGCAAGAGTTTTCATTCATGAAACAGGGGAAGTAAAAGAACAAGAAATATTCCTAGGGGATATGCCATTAATGACCGAAGCCGGAACATTTATTATTAATGGTGCCGAAAGAGTTATTGTTTCGCAACTTGTTCGTAGTCCATCTATT
The DNA here is from genome assembly GCA_947587565.1 of uncultured Bacilli bacterium. Lineage (GTDB taxonomy): Bacteria > Bacillota_I > Bacilli_A > RF39 > UBA660 > SIG200. The sequence goes on from CANPYA010000134.1 coordinate 289, forward strand.
TATTTTAAAAAGGAAATTGATAAAAATGGACGTCATATTATATCCGGTGAAGTAATACCTAATAAAGGTACTTGGTTAGAATTTGAAACTGATGCTAAAAATGTAGTTTATGTTAGAATTGACCGAACTAGAAAAGTACCAGTTACAACATTCTTAAGAGCAATTGGTTTATCTAGTGATGAAGATATCATTAGTGTTTTTGGCGAGAATGAATATTTAGAAAATACTATTCAAAAAGATAGTACTAAAAATACTGATGAAGCCTTAATTGAAATTTATGAAAAATTAAGACCAGGAGAACCTGCTACTCTAGATAGTGCTAAAAACCAATTAATAACTAGATTCTTTGATAGATTCCGTTATGATTTAGCTAAAGTAGGTCGATACAAATTTAATAAGAAACTAAATGTTTGTGAAAGATTACTTGGTTGTACTTTAGCGGAAAATATTAAAGCAGATGGTAAAGTAGTTTTTGAAAAAGGTACTTTAATTGATAAAAAAGTTTTAGCCGAATTAAAAGAAATTTTCAAAAATGGTTATAACTTAAAAGAAACTATTACTAATATGGAACTTGATGATTATAATAAGATTCAAACTGTTTTAGTATATGATAAAGAAGATAAAAAGAAAACTATTAAGATTATTGGTGTTGATACCAGTGTTGATGAAAAAAGACTTACTATTCCCGATATTTATGGGGCAGTATCATATTATTTAAATTTACATGATAATATTGGTAATACTGATGAAATAGATAACTTAGGTAATAGAAGAGTAAGACAAGTTGGGGAACTTATTCAAAATCAATTTAGAACTGGTGTTGCCAGAATGGAAAGAGTAATCAGAGAAAGAATGACTACTCAAGAAGTGGAAAATATTACACCAAAAACATTAATTAATATAAGACCAGTTACGGCAGCTTTAAAAGAATTCTTTGGTTCCAGCCAATTATCTAAATTTATGGACCAAATTAATCCAATCGCGGAACTTACTGATAAAAGACGTTTATCAAGTTTAGGGCCAGGAGGATTATCAAGAGAACGGGCTGGTATGGAAGTAAGAGATGTTAACTCTAGTCACTACGGGAGAATTTGTCCGATTGAGTCCCCAGAAGGTCAAAATATCGGGTTAATTACCTCTTTAGCAGGCTATGCCAAAATTAATGAATATGGTTTCATAATGACCCCATATCGTAAAGTTGAAGATGGTAAAGTTATTGATGAAATTACTTATTTAACTGCTGATGAAGAACAAGATTTATATATCAGTCAAGCAACAGTTAAATTAGATGATAATAATAAAATTAAAGATGAAGAAATTCTAGTTCGTCATAATGGCGATAACGTTATGGTAAAACGTGAACTAGTTGATTATGTTGATGTTGCACCTAGTCAAGTTGTATCAATTACAACAAGTTGTATTCCGTTCTTGGAATTCGATGATGCTAACCGGACATTAATGGGTTCAAACATGCAACGTCAAGCAGTGCCACTTTTAACAAGTGAAGCACCAATTGTTGGTACAGGTGTGGAATGGATTGCGGCTCGTGATTCTGGTTCAACAGTTGTATGTAAAGCCGATGGCGTAGTTACTTATGCCGATAGTTTAAAAATTGTTGTTAAAGTAAAACAAGGTGAAGATACTTACCATTTAGCAAACTTTGAAAGAAGTAATGCTTCAAGTGCAATTAATCATCATCCTTTAGTTAAAAAAGGTGATAAAGTTCATAAAGGCCAAGTTATTGCGGATGGTCCATCTACTGAAGGTGGCGAACTTGCCTTAGGTAAAAATATGACAGTTGCTTTCATGACTTATAATGGTTATAACTATGAAGATGCGGTAATATTAAATGAAAGATTAGTTAAAGATGATGTTTATACATCCTTACATATTGATCACTATGATATCGAATGTCGGGATACAAAATTAGGTCCTGAAGAAATTACTCGTGATATTCCAAATGTTGGGGAAGATGCTCGGAAAAACTTAGATGCCGATGGTATTATTAAAATTGGTACGGAAGTTAAAGAAGGCGATATCTTAGTTGGTAAAGTTACTCCAAAGGGTGTTCAAGAACTTACAAGTGAAGAAAAATTATTACATGCAATATTTGGAGAAAAGACAAGAGAAGTAAGAGATACATCCCTAAGAGTTGAACACGGTGCCGGTGGTGTAGTTCACGATGTTAAGATTTATACTAAAGAAAATAGTGATGAACTAGCGGCTGGAGTTTCTAAAGTAATTAGAGTATATATTATTCAAAAGAGAAAAATCCAAATTGGTGATAAAATGTCAGGTCGTCACGGTAACAAAGGTGTTATATCTTTAGTTTTACCTGAAGAAGATATGCCATACTTACCAGATGGAAGACCAGTTGATGTTATGCTTAACCCATTAGGGGTTCCATCTCGTATGAATATCGGTCAAATCTTAGAATTACACTTAGGTATGGCTGGTAAAAAATTAGGTGTTCATTA
>CANPYA010000135.1 GCA_947587565.1 uncultured Bacilli bacterium
ACAATTTTATTTTTCTTATTTATAAAACATTTATAAAATATTCCTAAAATTGAACCACTAATAACAAATGCTAAAATATCAGTTGCTCCCGTTTGAGGACTTGTAGGTAATTTTTCATCTTCACTATTATTAACATTACTATTTGTATTATTATTATTTGAAGTATTTACATCAGATGAATTATTATCTGTCACAGTATTTTGAGTATTTGTTGTATCTTCTTCTACCATAGTATCACTACTATTTTTTAAAGGTAAATTTAATTTATTAATATCAATTTTTAATGAGCTAACAGATTCAATACTTATATCAGCATCAACATTAAGGTCTATATCAAAATCATTTTCATTATTACTATCTGAAGTACTACCTGAAACATTAACACTATTATTTTTAAATTCAATTCCATTTTCTTCAAAAGTTACATTAGTTAAACTTAAATCTAAAGTATTTATATTTATTTCTCTTAATTCCAAAATTATTTCTATTAGTCTTTGTATAAATAATGCATCTATTAAAGAATGAGCAAAATCATTTTCGGGATTATCTTCTTGATATTCATAAGTAATAATACCATTATCATGTTTAAATGTACTACTAAATTCAGTATCTTCATCTTTATATGTATAAGTTATTGAATTAGCATCACTAGTCATTTTTACAGTATCAGTTTCCGGATTATAATTTTCCATAAATTTGGCAGTAATATCTGAAAATGTTATATCCTTTGCTAAACTAACCTTTACTCCTATTAAAGCAATAAATAACCCCACCATTATTCCTAAAACAATTTTTTTCATATCACACCTTCTATCATTAATTAGTTTAGCACATTTACTTTTATATTTCTTAATTTTATTTCAAAAAAATATCTATTTGACATTAATTTAACAAAAAAGAAACCTTAAAGATTTCTTTTTAGATATTACTCTTCAATATCGTTAGTAAAGAATACTAGATTGATATCGAAAAAATAAAATATGTACTAAGTAATACCTGTGTACATATTTTATTATCTACTATTTTTTATGTTTTATAGTGCCATTTTTTAACATATTATCGGCATCTTTTTTACTATTTAAAGCAATACCAATCGTAAAGATATATGATAAGTAATAAATCCAGATCATTAAGATTACAATACTAGCAAGACTACCATATAAAACAGAATAATCCGTATAATTAGTTACATAGAAAGAATAGACTTTAGTACCAATAATCCAACCAATGGTGGTAAATATAGCCCCATAATCGATAACTCTTCCTTTAGGTTTCTTATCGGGTGCTATAGAATAAATCATTTTAATAATGGCAAACATAATTAACCAGGAGATTGGTCCTTTTAGTAAATTAAAGACTAAGATTATTTTACTGGTAATATTAGGATTTAAATTAACTTCTTGAAACATTCTAATAATCGTATTACCAAATACTGGTACAACTAAGATAAAGATTAGAAGTAATACTAAGAAAAAAGTAAGACCTAAAGCTTTAATTCTTCTTTTAAGCCAAGATTTATTGGGAGTGCCATAAATGGTATTGGAAGCAATAATGATGGCATCCGCTCCATTACTTGCGATAAATAAGCCAATGACTACCGCAAAGATAAAATGAAATCCGACTGTATTGGTTAAATTAACCCCTAAAACTATATCAGCGATATCCGTTGTAAATGACTTAGCAATAAAATCATAAAGAAAATCCACTGATAAATTTAACATGGAAGCACAATAACTAATAATACCTAAAGCGGGAATAATGGCTAAGATAAAGTAGAAAGATAAATTACCGGGTAAAATAACCATATCACTTCTTCTTAAAACACTAAAAATATTTAAGAAAAATTCTTTAATTGTCGCTTTAGCATTTTTAACCCTATTTGTCACTTTCTTCTCCTACTTTTTTCTTTTTCATATCATTAGTGGCTTCATTTAAAGCATCTTCAATAGTTTTTAAATTATTTTCAATAATACTATAACCAAACTCTGCCCCAAAATCATATGGTAATTTCTTTAATTCTTTATTTAACTTATGTAAATAATTAATTATTTGTTTTTTATTATAACCAACAGTATAGATTACAAATTCATTACCATCACTCCGCATTAAATCACTATTATCTAGTTGAGTTTTAATTAAAGCATTCGCGGCCGCTTGAATTTGTTTATCGCCTTCTGTTACCCCGTATTTATCATTAATTTCTTTTAAACGATTTAAGTCAACCACAATAATTGTTTGAGGGTATATCGTATTATTACTCCAAGTCTTAATAAAATCACTTAAATAAGCTCTGTTTTTTAAACAAGTTAAATCATCAATAAATCTTATTTTATCATCTTTTTTAAGTCTTCTTCTAATATGGATTCTTTTACCCTTCTTATAAAGAATAAAACCAATTACTAAAACAAGGACAATTAACAATATAAAATAAATCGCAATATTATTTAAAATACTTCCGGTTTTAACAATTTCGGCATGACTAGCTAAGCCTTTATTAATAATACTTTGATCATCTAAATAATTCATATACTTATCCATTAATTTAGTAAGAGTTGAATAATTACTTTTAACTTTAAAATGATATTTCGTATTAAAATAAGTATTATAAATATTCGTATAATTATTTAGTTTAGTTTTACTATAATAGTCAAAGATATAAGAATCTAAGACAATAATAACATCTTTTCTATTTAACTTAAATAATTCTTTTAAATTA
>CANPYA010000136.1 GCA_947587565.1 uncultured Bacilli bacterium
AAAGGTATATTCTATCATACTAATAATGGGACATTTTAAAAAAATTTTTATGAGACATTTCTAAAAAGGATTAACAAAATGCAAGATTAACTTGCATTTTTTCGTGCCTTAGTTTATAATTGTTATTGTCAAATATTTATATGTCTCCTTAGCTCAGTTGGTAGAGCAACTGACTCTTAATCAGTGGGTCTAGGGTTCGAATCCCTAAGGGGACACCAATTTTGTAATTTAAGTCCATTTTGCGGACTTTTTATTGTATATGAGGTGATTTTGATGTTTGTTGATGAAATTACACTTAAAGTTATTGCGGGTCCTGGTGGAGATGGTTGTACATCCTTTAGAAGAGAAAAATTTGTGCCGATGGGTGGACCTGATGGCGGTAATGGTGGTAAAGGTGCCGATATTATCTTTGAAGTTGATCCGGGATTAAAAACTTTAATTGATTTAAGATATTTAAAGACTGTTAAAGGTGATAAAGGGGTTAATGGTAAGGGGGCTAATAAATATGGCTCTAATGCGGAAGATATTATTATAAAAGTACCTTTAGGTACAACGATTACTGATTTAGATACTAATTTAGTTTTAGCGGATTTAACCCACGAAGATAGTAAGGTTATTGTTGCTCACGGGGGAAGAGGAGGTAAAGGAAATAAATCTTTTGCTACTCACGATAATCCGGCTCCAAAATTTAGTGAAAAAGGCGAACCCGGGGAAGTTCGAATCATTAAATGTGAATTAAAAATGCTCGCCGATGTCGGTTTAGTTGGTCTTCCTTCCGTTGGTAAAAGTACTTTATTAAGTCAAATAAGTAATAGTAAGCCTAAAATTGCCGCTTATCATTTTACGACTTTATCCCCTAATTTAGGAGTTGTTAAATTACAAGACCACCGCGAATTTGTCATGGCGGATTTACCTGGTTTAATAGAAGGCGCTAGTGAAGGTGTTGGTTTGGGAGATAAATTCTTAAAACATGCTATGCGCACCAGAATTATCTGTCATATTTTAGATATGGGCGGTAGTGAAGGTAGTAATCCCATTGATGATTATAAAGTTATTAGAAAAGAAATTGAAAAATATAGTGCAAAACTCGCCAGTAAAAAAGAAATAATTGTCGCTAATAAAATGGATTTAGAAGAAGCACAAAACAATTTAGATACCTTTAAAAAAGTCTATCCGGATAAAATTATTTTCCCAATTAGTGCCATGAATAATACAGGAATTGCTGATTTATTAAAATTTATTGCGGATGAATTAGATAAAATTAGTAATACAGATTTATATAGTGAAAATGAACTGGAAAGTCATCTAGTCTTTACATTCAAAAATGAAAAACCTTATACTATCGAAAAAGTTGATGGTATTTGGGTTATTAAGGGTGAAAAAATTGAAAAATTATTCAATATGACAAGATTTAATGAAGATGAAGCAGTCTTAAGATTTGCTCGGAAACTTAAAGGAATGGGTGTTGAAGATGAACTTGAAAAACTCGGGGCTAAAAGAGGCGACGAAGTCCAAATTTTAGATTATATTTTTGAATTCAAAGAGTAAGTGTCAAATACTAGACAGTAAATTAATAGACATTAAAAAGCATTATAAAATCGAAAGATTTAAATAATGTTTTTTTATTTTGCTAAAAAACATTTTGTAATCGAAAAATTTATTGTATAATTTTAATAGGTGATAGTTATGTATAGTTACTTAAATGGTATAATTGATAATATTAATTCTGATAGCGTTGATATTGATGTTAATGGCATTGGTTTTCATGTTTTTGTACCTAATCCATTTAGTTATGAAGAAGGAAAAAATGCTAAAGTTTATTTGTATAATCATATCAGGGAAGATGAATATTCTTTATATGGTTTTAAAACTAAAGAAGAATTAAATTTATTCATGCGGCTTATTAATGTTAAAGGAATGGGTCCAAAAGTCGCGTCAGGTATTTTTGCGACAGGTTCTATAAAGGGTGTTGTTGATGCTATTAATAAAGAAAATATATTATACTTAACTAAATTTCCGAAAATTGGGGAAAAATTAGCACGTCAAATAATCTTAGATTTAAAAGGTAAAGTATTTGCCGAAGGTCCTGAAGAAGTTACAGATGATACGATGGATGAACTAATTAGTGTTCTAGAAAATTTAGGTTATAAAAATAGTGAAATAAAAAAAGTTATTCCTTTAATAGATACTTCTTTAGATTTAGAAAGTCAAGTAAAGGATGCGTTGAAACAATTATTAAAATAATAGAGGAGGGTTTTAAATGGATAGAATTTTAAGTACCGAAGAATTAAAAGAAGATATATTTGAAGAAAATATTCGGCCTGATAATTTAGATGAATATGTGGGACAAAATGAAATTAAAGAAAATTTACGAGTTTTTATTAAAGCGGCGAAAATGCGTAATGAACCATTAGATCATGTGCTTTTGTATGGTCCACCCGGACTCGGTAAAACAACTCTTGCCCATATTATTGCAAATGAACTTGGTTCAACTTTAAGAACGGCGAGTGGGCCATCGATTGAAAAGTCTGGTGATTTAGCCGCCATTCTATCTAATTTAGAGCCGGGTGATGTCTTATTTATTGATGAAATTCACCGGATGCCATCTTATATTGAAGAAATATTATATCCCGCCATGGAAGATTTTGAAATTGATTTAGTTATTGGT
>CANPYA010000137.1 GCA_947587565.1 uncultured Bacilli bacterium
ATTTTTTTGCCATTTTAAAATACCTACTTCCGTAGATATTTTATCACATTCTTCGATTTTATGATTTTATCCTGTAATTAAATATTAATTTAAAATATAATTTAAATTTTTTATTTGAAAAGGATTTTCTAACGTACCTTCACCAGTAAGTTCTATTTCATTAGATAGATAAAAGACAGGTCGTACATTTATTAATGTATTTACACTTCTATCATGAACATAAGCTGTTGCAGAATAAATACATCTAGCACAATAATAATTGTGCCATAAGCCAAATCTTGATAACAACCATTCATCATCAGTTTTTTCATCATTAACCTGATTATTAATAATAAAAAGCCAACTATTTTTAGCTTGTCCTTCAATATCACAATCGGCACAAGAATAATAAAAATCATGTATATACATCATTCCTAAAGGGGCATTAATAGTTTGATTCCATTTATATTGACTTTCTTGATGATCATTTTCAAAAGGAACATAATAATTAGTAAAACTTAATCCCTTCTCAATTTTGTAGAATTCATTAACATCATAACCAGATAAAATAGTATCTCCATAATACCAATCTTTAGAAATTATATATTTTTTCAAATTATTACTTAACTGATTATATATACTTTCTTCATTATTATCATTTAATTGATGAAACAAATCACTATCCGGCCATTCTGTATTAGAAACTCTATTCGCATTCCAAGCTAAAAGATTAGTTAGAGATGTCTTTTTGATTACTTTTAATTCACCTTTAGCATTTATTCCAATAATGCGGTACATATTATCGCTAGTATCGGCATTACATTCATAGGTAGCACAACAATTGTCACCCAAGCAAATATAGTTTTTCACATCATTTGTTACATTACCATCTTCATCTTTTTCATATATTCCTTGATAACGATACATTCCACCAGTTAATTCATTTGTTAAATGATTATCAGTATCTTTATCTCTTAAATACTTTATATTAGGTTCTATATCATAGTATAAATAACAATAACTGGTTTTACTTGTATCTAATAATATAGTATAGGTTTCATAATCATAGCCTAAGGCTCCATCAATAATTTTGCCATTTATATCAGTACAACCACTTTTTTCTTTATTAAAGGTATAACCTTCAGTTGGAAGTTCCCCAGTACTTTCTTTATATTCCCCATTATCTTGTTCAAGCATTAAAGCAAATCGTTTGTTTTTTACTGTATCTCTTACTTTTACTTTAGGAAGTTCATGATATTCTTTTTTGTTAAACGAAAAAAATATACTAACTATTAGTAGTATTCCTATACTTAAAAATATCAGTATATTTTTATTTTTCTCCATCATAAGACACATCTTCTATCCTATGTTTTTATTATAAATTATTACCCCCCCCCAGTCAACATTTTTTAAAAATTTTTTTTAATTAATTATTTATATAATTTTCCATTATTTCTAAATTTAATTGTAACCGAATATTATTAGGATCTTTTTCTAACGCTTTTTTAGCATTTTCACAAGCTTCATCATAATACTCTAATTTAAAGGCACAAATACTCATTAAATCATAAATAAAACTATTCCAAGCAAATTCTTCATTTATATAACTTTGACTTTTTTTCTTGATATTAAAGGCTCTTTTTAATAAGTCATAAGCCATAAAATAATTTTCTTCTTCATAATATAAATAAGCTAGTTCAACGTAGGCCTCTCTTAAATAAGGGGCTTCATCTATCGCTTTTAAATACCACTCTTTAGCTTTCTCTATATCTCCTTTAGCTTTATAACTTCTACCAATAAATCGCATGGAGGCACATCTTTCATCTTTCCAAGTTGCCTTTTTCATATTTAAATGTTTCTCTAACGTTTCAATACATTTATCCCATTTTTTATAATACATATATTCTCTTCCTAAATAATGCATATTTCGGTCATCTTCGGGATTTTCTTTAACACTTAATTCTAATAAAGGTAAATAACTACTTCTTGATTTTTCTTTATCAGCATAATGATTTATTACTATTTCGGAGACTATTTTTTCCTTTTCTTCTTTAAGAGGTGTTAATACTTCATGAACTGGATGAGTCCAAATGTAGCCTTGTCTACTATGAATTTTATTGGATAAAAAAGTAGTCGCTGGATTTCCATATTCATCAAATGACCAATTATAAGTATATTTTATTCTAGTTGTATCTTCATCCCAGGCCTTAATTAATTTTTCTTTCCATCCTTCTTCCATAACTTCATCTAAATCTAAACATATACAAATGTCTATATCTTCGGATACTAAATCTAATGAATAATTTCTTGCTACATCAAAACGCCAAGGATCAAATATTTTTCTGTGTACTTCGACTCCTCTTTCTTCTAATAAAGCTACTGTATTATCAGTAGAACCTGTATCTAATACGATTATTTTATCGGCATCTTTTATGGCATCAACCCATCTATTAACAAATTTCTCTTCATTTTTAGAAATAGCATAAACACATATTTTATAATTTTTCAAAATACCACCTAAAATATTTTATGCCAAATTTTATTTAAGGGAACTTTTTTTGCCTATAACTAACCCAAAATAAAAAGCCCAATGGCTTTCTATTTATATAACTATAATTAAGCTGCTGCGGCTGGACCCGTTGGACCTGTAGGCCCTTCTTCACCTTGTGGACCTGTTGGG
>CANPYA010000138.1 GCA_947587565.1 uncultured Bacilli bacterium
GTTCTTCTTGACTCAATCCCTTTTCTTTTCTTAATTTTGCTAGTTTTTCACCAAAACTCATAATTTCACCTCACGCCCTCATTTTAGTATAAAATATTGGTAGCAACCACCAATTTTAAGTTGTTTATTGTCAATTTATGGTTGCAATTAATTGTTTTTTCTAATTAATGAACTGGTTTCATTATTAATGTATTCATCATATATTATACCTCTTTCTTCTGTTGATATAGGAAGACCTAAAAGAAGTCTTTCTGAAAATGGGTATAATTGAGAAGACTTTTCTAAACATTTTCGAATATTTTTATGATACCAGGAGTATTGTTCTATATAAGGCATTAAATGCATCTTTTTACTAAAATAAATAGTTGGTGAATCTAAATTTTGATATGCATGATAAATAACATAATTTAATCTCTTATTATTAATTTCAGCAATACGAGAATAATCTTGATTCATCTTAGCCAGTTCTAAAGAAAATAATTTAGATCTAATATGAGCAAGTCTTTCATTTGGTGAATATTCATAATATTTTAAAACTTTTTTAGTAAATTTATGAGATTTTCTTATTAAATCTCTTTCACTTTGAATATCGTTCACAATAAAATTATGCATTTTACAATTATCCGAAATCATTTTATCATATGGATTATTAGTAGCTAAAAGAATATCACTTTCTAAACTTTCTTCATAGTCTTTTAAATACTCTTGATGAGCATGTTCTATTTCATGGCGAATTACTTCTACAAAAAATAAATTTTTATAAAATAATCTTTGTCCTTCATTAGGTAGTTTTTGAATTAATTTATTATTAGTAAAATATTTATTAAATTCATCTATAAAAATATATAATTTAAAAATTCTTTTAAAATAAACATAAGTTGCCAATAAACTATCTTTATTTCCGGCATATATTATTTTTATATCTCTTACATATTCATCTAAATCAAATTCATTAATTATAATACTACATACTTCATAAATAAAATTTTCATCCGCTAATTTACCGGCATCTGTATATTTTAAAATAAGTGATAATATTTCTTCTTCCATAATTTACTTCCTTTTTATTTACTGGTTATATTATCATATCTAAAATATACTGTCAAATTAAAAAAACGTTTAATAATTTTAGAACATTGAACACTCAAACATATTTAGTATCTATTATCAAATATTAAGCATAAAATATAATACAGTGAATTGACAAAGACATAAGATTATTGTACAATAATACTGTTATTTGGAGCCGTAGCCAAGTGGCTAAGGCGTGGGTCTGCAACACCCTGATCGCCGGTTCAAATCCGGCCGGCTCCTCCAATAAAAATAACCCCGAGATTATATAGTCTCGGTTTTTTTATACATTTATTTAATTCTTTTAGCTATTATAACTAAACGACCATTCTTTTGGGTATATTCACAAGTAGATAAAGTAAGTAAATGATCACCATAATTAATTTCTATATCATTTTCATAAATATTATTCTTTTTAACTTGTTCAACATAATAGTTAAAATCTTTTTCATTATCAATATTTGCATAATTATAATATCTAAAGACATTACTTTCATTTTGATAATAAACTTTGGAATAAAAAACTGCTATAATTTCATATTCATATTCATTATCTAACGTAGTAAAATTAATTATCGAATGTTCTAAATAGAAATCTTTTTTAGTATAGTTATATAAATCTTCAAACATTAATTTAGTTTTAGAACGATGACCATAGATTAAATAATTAAAACTGGTATTTATATTAACATCTTTATCTAAAAAGATACTTCCTCTTTTAGAAGTTTCTTTTAAATAATTATGGCTTAAATAATAATCATTGTCAGTGGTTTGTAAGACTGGATAGTTAATATTCGTATCTTTAATTTGAATCCAACCTACTATATCATTATTTTCTTTATTTAATATTTCTAATTTAGTTAATAATTCACTTTTACTAGGTACTTCTTCATCTATTTCAATATTATCTAAAATATTTGTATTAACTTTTTTATCATGATATATTTCAACTATATTAATAATAAAAATAATATTACTTAAAATAAATATTATAAGTAGAAGAAGAAAAATTAATTTTTTAATTATTTTTTTATGCATTTAAATCATCCTTTAAAAAAATGAAGTAGCTAACTACCTCATTTTAAATTTAATTATATTTTTTCTTTAAAGTAAGCATACCTAATAAAGATAAATTCATTACTACTAAACTTGCAAGCATTGAATCATTGACACCAGTCTTTGGTGTTTCATCTAAAGCATCTGCAAATTTAATAGTTAATACTGTATCTTCAGTTATTTTTTCATCTAAGCTAAATGCTTTATCGCCTTTAAAGATACCTACTAATTTCTTTCCTTTAGGTGCTTCTTGTAATTGTTTTAATACTGCCTTTTCAGAATCTGTTAAATATTCATTTAAAGATTCGCCTTTTTTAACGGTAAATACTTTACTACCAACAATACTATTTACTGTAACTTTTGCATGTGTCTCTGGGACATCTTCTAAAACAATTTTATCTGGATCAACTTGAACGATTATCTTTTGGTCATTGAAATTACCATCACCATTCCAGTCAAAATCATATTCTAAGATTACATAAGGTTCGCCTTTTTCTT
>CANPYA010000139.1 GCA_947587565.1 uncultured Bacilli bacterium
AATTATTTAAATACTGACAAAATTAAAAAAGAACTTGCTTCTAGAACAAATTCTTCGATTTTATGATTTTATCCTGAGCTCTTCTCCAATAAATGCCTCATAAATATTTTTTAATTCTTTTTTCTTTTTTTCACCTATTATACTGCTATTTAAAAATCTATCTCTTTCTTTTATAAGTTCTTCTTTACTTTTGAGAACAATAAAACCATTTTCAAGTTTAAAGACAATACTTAATTGGGGGCATTTACTAAAGGTAGCAAGATCATTACCAATACAATTAAGAAAAGTATCTATTAAATTAGATGATTTTCCATTTATATATCTATCTAACTCATACATTTTTTTATTTAATTCTTCCATATTTTGTAATATTATATCTTCATCCTTAACTTGTATATTATAACTATGTAATAAATTTAATTGATGTTTATAACCACATACACTAGCATCTAATTCATAAGAAATTAAATGATAATTTTCTTTATAATAACCAGGTAATTTTAAATTAATTATATAATCCATTGTTTCAAGTAATCCTAAATATGATAATTCTTTACCAGTAATTATTTTCGAAAATTGCACAACATGTCTAAACTCATGATAAATTGTATTAAAAATTCGATTACTACCATAAATATATAAGTTTCTAACTTCATCTTCTAATAATTTAATACTTCCTACATCAGCTTCCCCTAAAGTAATACAAGAATCAAAATCGTCAGAATCAGGATTTAATTCTTTAAAAGAAACAAATTCACAAGTAGGATTTTTCGATAATACTTGCATTTGTTTTTCTACAAAATATTTTATTAAATTAGTATAAGTTTCATACTTAATCATTGACATATCCATATTATCACTTAAAGGCATAGTTAAAAGTTTTTTAGTAAAATATTCAACATATACTTCTAAATCTTTATCATACCTCAAAATAATGGCATCAATAGTATTTATTTCTTCTTGAGTTAATTCTTCATTATTTAATATTTTTTTAATTGTCGTAGCATATACCCGATCAATAACTTTATCATAATGATATTTATTCAAAAAATTTTCGACTATCTCTAATTTTATTCCACTTATCGAATATAATAAATTAAATAGTTTATTATTTGGCATATTTTTAATTGGTAAATTTAATAAATAATCATTGAATCTTTGTAAATACATCTCTAATTTTGAATATAAATCTTTTAATTCTTTATTTTCAGTATGACAATATTTACATTCATAATTTATATAATCACCAAGACAATTAGGACAAACTTTTAATTTATTTATTCTTTTTACTATTGGTTGAATAACTAAATAAGTCTTATCAATAATGCTATTTAAATATTTTTGATATAAATTCATTACTTATTACCTCATTAATATTTTAGCAAAAGATAAAATAAAAAGAAAGAGGCTAATATTTTAATTTAGCAATTAAAAAAGATGTATCGCTACACCTTATTTTTCTTCTTCTTGAATATTTAATACATTTTCGCCTTTGTAATTACCACATTTAGTACATGCTCTATGAGGTCTAATTGAAGCACCACATTTAGGACAAGTAGTAACTGCTCCAGCTTCTTTTTTTAAATGAGTACGACGCATATTCTTTTTGGTTTTGCTTGTTCTTCTAAAAGGAACTGCCATAAACTAATCATCACCTTTCAATAAATCTTCTAGTTTTTTAAGTCTTGGGTCAACCCCTTCAACCTTACTATTACCATTTTTTAATTCCCAACCATTACCTTTAATGTTTGCATCTGGACATAAAGTATAACTAATCGGAACTTCCAATACAATATTTTGCCATAAAATTCGTTTTAAATCAAGTGTATTTTGTGTATTTTCATAACAATCTTGGTAATTTTCTACTAAATTATCTAAGTTTTCATCAATATTAATACTAAATTCATAAGGAATAGGATCTAAAGTAATGGAGTCTTCAATAAGCATAGTCCCGGAAAAAGTACATTCAAGTAGAATATCACTATTACTATTTTCATAAACTTTGCCAGTAACTAAAGCATTCTTTAAATCGATAATTCTTTTGTCTAATTCTGCATCTTTTTCTACCTTATAATTAATATCTATGTAATCTTTATTATTTAATTCATCTAAATTAATAAGCATTTTATCTTCACCACTCTCATTATAACTTAATTAAACTAAATATTGCAACTAATTTAAGTAAATGATAAAATTTATTTAGGTGGTAATTAATGTATAAATTAAAATATTATTCTTTAACTAAAGAAGAAAGACAAGATTTAAAGGAAAAATTTTATCAAACTGATTTTGGTTCTTCAATGAGGGCTCGTTTAAATAGATTATTAATTATTGGTATTATGGCATTCATATTTAGTATTTTTATGTTTGTTACTAATACTAACATTTGGGAAATAGTTATGGGGGTTATGCTTTTAATTGCATCATTCATCTTTATAATTGCTAGTTTTAAAATAAGAGTTAAAAAATTAAATGATTATTTAGTTAAAAAAGCTAAAAAGAAATAAAATCAACTTATTTCTTTCAGACTGTTGACAAATAGGTAAAATTTTTTACTTATTTGTCTTTTTTATGAAAAAAGTTTTGAAATATACTT
>CANPYA010000140.1 GCA_947587565.1 uncultured Bacilli bacterium
TTGAATAACAATATTTTACAAGAGAAAATTTATTGACAATCGGGGGGGGGAATACTATAATAAAAACAGAATAGGTGAGTGCTTATTCTGTTTTAAATTGATTGAAAAATATACGCGTTTAGTATATAATAAAAAATGATAATATGTTCCATAATAAAGATAGAGGTAGTTAAATGAGGAAAGTAATAATAACAATACTTTTAATAATTGAAATATTTATGGTAAATTTAACTTATCAATCTTTTTTACATAGAGAAATAACTAAAGAAGAAAATAAGATAGCTAATAAACAATTTGCTATGTATGTAAAAGAAAATGATGAATATGTGGAATATAAAGATAATTTATTTCCTAAAAATTACTATGTTAATAAAAGTTTAAGTAAATGTGTTGATGAAAAAGGTAATCCTGTTGAAAATGTTATAAGCAGTTTAGGTAATAATGTTACAATAACTAGTAATAAAACAGTATATTGTACGTTATATTTTGATAAAAATGAAATGTTAGAATACTTAAGAAGTAAAGATACAAATGGAGTATTAAGTGCAGATATAGTCGGAGACATGTATCGTTATCAAGGTGTTTCTGAAGAATATGCTTCTGATGAATTAAAAGTAGTTGATAATAATTACATTTGTTTAGGTGAAGATTGTTCTGAATATGGCGAAGATCTCTACCGTATAATTGGAGTAACTGAAACAGGTGAATTAAAAGTAATAAAGAAAACAGCTTTACCCGAAACTTATCCTTGGCATGCTATATATGGTCCAAATGACGTAGTTAATTGGCCAAATAGTGATATATTTAATAGATTAAATGATTATTCTGGTAGTTCATATAGTTCCAATACTTATGATACAACATCATTTTATAGTAATTTAGATGAAAAATTAAAGAAATACATTTTAAAAAAAGATTGGTTATATGGCGAAACATCAGAAAGCGAATATGATGGAAATAAAATATATGCTATAGAAAGTGGGAAAGAACAAACTAAACATTATGTTAAAAATAAAGATGATAATGAGTCTACAGAAGTAACATATAAATGGACAGAGTCAGTAAGTGCCTATATTGGTTTACAATACATGCATGATTATTTATATGCTTATCCTGGTGGAAATACTAATAATGGACTTTATTTGAGTAAAACCTGGATATTTTTAAAAAATAATGAAAATATGGAAATATCTGACTGGTTTGAATTATTAATACCAATAACTGGTTATTATGCTCATTTATATTATCCACGGGCTATAAATTATGGTGGAGGCATATCTGATTCATATCACCAAGTTGCCTATCGAAGTTCAGTTAGACCTGTATTTTATTTAACAAGTAATTTAAGTTTAATTGGTGAAGGAACGTTATCAGAACCATTTGAAATAGATTATGAAAAAACCGGAGTGGATATTATAAATTCTAAACCAGCAAATTTAAGTGCTGAAGAGACTGGTGGAATGTATCGTTTTCAAGGAAATTATGAGAATGTTAATAATAATTATATTTGTTTTGGAACAAACGATAGAGATGAATGTTTAAATAATCAAGATACTTATATGTATCGAATTATAGGAATAACTAAAGATGGCAAAATAAAATTAATTAAAAAAACTGGCTTAGATAA
Organism: uncultured Bacilli bacterium; assembly: GCA_947587565.1. GTDB lineage: Bacteria > Bacillota_I > Bacilli_A > RF39 > UBA660 > SIG200. Next base: position 1,628 of record CANPYA010000140.1, read on the forward strand.
ACTTATGAGATTTGGAAATAATAATCAAGATATCAAATGGCCAGAAAGTGAAATTTATAAAAATATAAATGGTAATGATTTTTTAAATAATGAAAAATACATACCGCAAAATTCTGAAATCAATTGGTTGCAAAAAATAGAGGATACTGAGTGGTTGTATGGTGATATAATGACTAATAATAAAGGTATGAATCAATCGGGAAGTGCAGTTTATCAAATTGAAGCGGGATTGAAAGAAACTGAATGGTGGCAATATGAAGAGCCTGATGGTGTAGATGGAACAACAAATGCCAATGGTGAAATAATTCATTGTTCTAAACCACCTTATACCAATGTTGAAATTACTTGTTATAGTATTGGAACAGGTAAGTGGACTCAAAAAGAATTAGCTAAAATTGGTTTAATGTATATATCAGATTATTATTTAGCAGTAAATGATAATGCTAATTGTTATATTTGGAATAATAATTTTGAAGAATGTTTAAATAGTTGGATTCATTTAAGTAACAATGCCGAACTAGATAATGGTGGTGAATATTTTATGACTCGTTTTGGCTGGCAAAGAGAATATAATTATTTTGCTGGCTATAGTATTGCTATTGGTGGTAATAATCTTGGTAGTGTATGGAACCCTTCTATGGCAGCAAATTTAATAGTTAGACCAGTATTTTTTCTAAATAAAGATGTTGTGTTAAAAGGAAAAGGTACTTTAAAATATCCTTATATTGTAAAGGAATAAATAGTGTTTTATCATAATTAAAGAAATAAATAAGTAAAATTAACTATGAAAAGAAATTTTTATGTTATTTTTACTTTTTTTATTTGTACTTTAATTTTGTATTCTTTAAAAGTTGAAGCCGTAATGCCTTTAACAGGTAAAACTATTGTCATTGATGCCGGACATGGTTCGAAAGATGTTGGTACTAGTTATGGGAGTATTTATGAAAAAGA
>CANPYA010000141.1 GCA_947587565.1 uncultured Bacilli bacterium
GAAGTTATACAAATGTAGCAAATAGTTGGATTCATTTTAGAAAAGATGGATACAATACAGATCAATATTTTGAATGGTTAAGCACTCGCTACGGTATCCATAGCACAAGTAGAACGGATGTGGTCGCGCGTCGTGTGGATAATGGCGGCGACTTGGGCTTCGGCACCGGCCTGAATAGTGGCTATGGCGCTCGGCCTGTCTTCTATCTGTCATCCAAGGCAAAAATAACGGGAGGCGATGGATCGCAAAGTTTACCGTACATCTTGGGGTAGGCGAAAAGGAATCCGTCCTGCGGGGCGAAGTCGCGCGTTCTGAAGTTTTCAACAGTGGGATTTTGGAATAAAATGGAGAGTATAAAGAGCTCTCTATTTAATTTTGTAAAAAAATTAGCACTCATATATTGACAAGTGCTAAGCATAATATTATAATAGAGTTAGCATTTGAAAAGAACGAGTGCTAAATGGGTGGTGGTTAAGTGCTGATGGATGAAAGAAAAAAGGCCTTACTGAAAGAAATAGTGGAATGCTATGTTAAAACAGTAAAGCCGGTTGGTAGTAATTCATTATGTAAAAAGTTAAAATGTTCAAGTGCCACGATTAGAAATGAAATGGTAGCTTTAGAAAATATGGGCTATATTGAAAAGAATCATATTTCTAGTGGAAGAATTCCTAGTGAACTAGGTTATCGTTACTATGTCGAACATTTAATGCAACCTAAAGATTTAACTGGAGAAGATATGTTAAAATTACAAACTATATTTTCCAATAATGAATTACAAGTTAATGATGCCGTTACGAAATGCTTAGAAATTATTAGTGATTTAACTAATTATACATCCGTTGTTTTAGGAAAAAGCAGTAGTGATAATTTACTAAAACAAATTAATATTATTGCTCTTGATACTAATAAAATAATCGCGGTTGTTTGTACGGATAAAGGGGTAGTTGAAAATAAACAATTTATCTTACCAGATAGTACAAATATTGAAGAAATAGTTAAAACGGGGGAAATGATTAATAAAATGTTAGTAGGAACCCCTATTAATAAAGTCGCTGAAAAGTTAGAATTTGAAATTAAACCAATTATTGCAAAAAGAATTAAAGACTATGAAACTATTTATAATATCTTCTATGATGCTTTTAATGACTTTTTACTACATAATACAAATATGCATGTATCAGGAAGAGTTAATTTACTTAAAGAACCGGAATATGATAATTCCGAAAGTATTAAAAGAATATCGAATAAATTAGAAGATGAAAAATTACAAGAAATAGTTAAAAGTATTGATGGTAATGAAGAATTAAAAATATATATTGGAAAAGATTCAAATTTTGATGATGATGTGACAGTTATTAAGAAGAAATATAAATCTGGTGGTGAAGAAGGAACTATTGCGATTATTGGTCCAAAAAGAATGGAATATGAAAGAGTTGTTTCACTACTTAATTATATGGTAGATAGACTAGAGGGAAAAGATGGAGAATAACGAAGAAAAAATTGAATTATTAGATGAAAAGCCAACTAAAAAAGAAAAAAAGAAACATCAAGATAAAGAAGAATTAAATAAGTTACAGCAAGAGAAGATGGCATTAAATGATAAACTCTTAAGAGTAACAGCAGAAATGCAAAATATGAAAAGAAGATATGAAGAAGAAATATCAAGGATATATCGTTATGAAGGAGAATCATTAATTAAAAAATTACTAGTTGTTTTAGATAATTTTGAAAGAGCAGTTAGTATGGATGATGATAATCTAGAAGATGAAGTATCAAAATTCTTAAGTGGCTTTAAATTAATTTATAATGATTTAAAGAAAAACTTAGAAGATATTGGGGTTAAAGAAATTGATGCTGATGGCAAAACTTTTGATCCCAATATGATGGAAGCCGTAATGACGGAAACAATCGAAGATAAAGAAAATGGGGTTGTTACAGCAGTGTTACAAAAAGGATATCAATATAATGATAAAATAATAAGACCGGCCATGGTCAAAGTTAATGAAAGGATAAGTGAATAAATATGGCAAAAATTATAGGTATCGATTTAGGAACAACAAATAGTTGTGTTGCTGTCTTAGAAGGAGGAGAAGCAAAAGTTATTCCTAATAGTGAAGGTAATCGTACTACTCCTTCAGTTGTAGCCTTTAAAGGTGATGATGAATTAGTTGGAGAAACTGCGAAAAGACAAGCAGTTACTAATGTTAAAAATACTATTTCATCTATTAAGAGAAAAATGGGAACTAGTGAGAAAGTAGAAGCTAATGGGAAGAAATATACACCAGAAGAAATTAGTGCTAAGATTTTAAGTAAGTTAAAAGCTGATGCGGAAGGCTACTTAGGAGAAAAAGTAACTAAAGCTGTTATAACTGTACCTGCTTACTTTAATGACGCTGAAAGACAAGCTACTAAAAATGCAGGTAAAATTGCCGGATTAGAAGTTGAAAGAATTATTAATGAACCAACTGCGGCAGCTTTAGCATATGGCTTAGATAAACAAGATAAGTTACAAACTATTTTAGTTTATGACTTAGGTGGTGGTACATTCGA
>CANPYA010000142.1 GCA_947587565.1 uncultured Bacilli bacterium
TATAAAATAATGGAGTTTGATTTCTCAAGCTCCATTGTTTTTTTATGTCTTAAAATACGAAAAAATTATAAAAATGCTACCTAAATGCTACCTAAAATGAATTTTTAAAATTTGGTTGCCTTGAAAGCCCTTATAAATAAAGGTTTTCAACAAAAATGGAGCGCTATTGCGCTCCTTCAGGGGGTTTTGGTTGAATCCACACTCACATTATATAACCGTAAGTGTGTTTCATACATGATGTTATCATCATGCATATTAATCATAATATTTCCATTGCTAAAAGTCAATCAATTTGGAAAAATTTTACTCTACTATTTTGTACCTTGACACTTTTTTTAACTTTGTTGAATTGATTCTATTAATTTTTGTTTTAATACATCATTTTCTGTATTTATATCTTTTAAATATTCCATTGAATCTTTCTTAGCTTGTACTAAAATTTTATAATCAGATTTCAAATTGGCTATTTTAAAATTCATATCACCGCTTTGTTTAGTTCCAAATAAGTCACCAGAACCTCTCAATTTAAAGTCCTCTTCACTAATTACAAATCCATCATATGTCTCTTTTATAATCTCTAATCTTTTTGTATCACTATTACTAATTAAAATACATTTTGACTCTAAACTATTACGACCTACTCTTCCTCTTAATTGGTGTAAGGTGGATAACCCAAACCGATTTGCATCAAATATTACCATCATTGTAGCATTAGGTACATCAACACCTACTTCTATTACCGTAGTACTTATTAAAATATTAATGTTATTTTGCTTAAATTCACTCATTATTAATTCCTTAGCCTCTGGTCGCATTTTTCCATGAACTATATCAATTTTGTACTTACTTCCAAATGCTAAATTCATTTTATCTCTTAATGTAGTAACTGTCGTTAAATCACTATTTTCACCATCTTCTATTAATGGAGCAATCACATATATTTGATGGTTATTTTTTAATTCTTCATACATTAACTCCAATACTTCTTTTATTTCACTTTCTTTTTTTACATATGTTTTAACAGGAATTCTACCTTTAGGCATTTCTTTTATAATGGATACATCCATATCCCCGTATATAGTAAGTGCATAAGTTCTAGGAATTGGAGTTGCACTCATATATAACACATCTGGTCTTATTCCTTTATTTTTCAAATTATCACGCTGATTGACACCAAAGCGATGTTGTTCATCAGTTACTACAAGACCTAAATTATTATATTCAACCTCATCCTGAATTAAAGCATGAGTCCCAATAATTATATCAATTTTGCCATTTTTTAAATCTTCACATATTAATTTCTTTTCTTTTTTATTAACAGAACCTGTTAATAACTCAACACAAATATTATATTTTGACAACATATTTTTTATATTATTAAAATGCTGCACAGCTAATATTTCAGTTGGAGCCATTAAAGCACTTTGATAACCACTAATACTATTATAATACATAGCCAAAATAGCAACGATGGTTTTACCAGAACCAACATCTCCTTGTAACAAACGATTCATTCTACGTGGACTTTCAAGATCATCGATAACTTCATTTAGAACTTTTTGTTGATCATTAGTAAGTTGAAATGGCAGTTCAGATATAAGCTGATTTAATTTTGTTCTATCACCATTTCTTGCTATACCTAAATGATGTTTGTCATTTTCTAATTTTAAATAATTTATTTTAAACATAAAGGCGAATAATTCTTCATATTTTAATCTTATAGATGCTTCCTTTAACTTTTCAAATGATGGTGGATTATGAAGAATATTTAATGCCGTTTTTTTATTAGAGAAATGATATAAATCCATGTACTTCTTAGGAATATAATCTGTAATATCATTACCATATTTCAATAAAGCATTATTAATAAATGTACTTAAGCTTTTCATATTTAATCCACTAGTAGTATGATAAACTGGTTCTATTTTTTCTTCATTGGATAAAGAACCAAATCTAATTTCTGATGCATTCACAATATTTTTAGTTTTGTCATATTTTCCAATTACAATAACATTAGTACCAATACTTAAATTAGATTTTAAAAAGGCTCTATTAAATATTGAAACTCCTACTACTCCTTTATTAATAGCTAATCTAAAATTAAGCTTATTTAATCCGCCCCTAAACCTAACAATAATAGGAACGCTTTCTACTTTACCATCTATTACAACACGATCACTTTCATTGACATCTTTTAAATCCGTTCTTTTTAAAATATCATAACGAAAAGGAAAATGCATTACTAAATCATCAATATTATAAATTCCCAATTTATTAAGTAAAGATGCGGTTTTTGGACCAATTCCTTTTACTTCATTAAAATTAATCATCCCACCACTTCCTTGTTGGCTATTATACCACAAAATGGAATTTATTTAAACAGTTTTCAATATTATATAACTTTTTTTATATGTTTTTTAAAAAAACATTGACAAAAATATCTCTTTCGATTATTATAGAAATCACCAATTCGAAATTGGCGAATTGGTCGCTAGTATCACACTAGCCAACCCCTTTTTATTCTTTTTTATG
>CANPYA010000143.1 GCA_947587565.1 uncultured Bacilli bacterium
ATTAGTATCATTATACCAAAAAAGAATTCCGTTAGGAATTCATAGAATGAAAAATTTATTTTTCATTTTTCTTGTATCAAATAATAACAACATAAAAATAAAAATCATTTAGTATATTTTACTAGGTGATTTTTTTATGGATAAATTAATAAAACATAGAGGTATTTCTACAAATAATATAAAAGAAAATACTTATGATGCGATAAGTAAATCCTTAAATGATAATAAATATGTGGGTGTCGAATTTGATGTAAGAGAAACAATAGATCATGAGTTTATTATTTATCATGATCCTTTATATAATGGTAAATTAATAAGTCAAATGACTTTTAATGAATTACCAAGATTTATGCCCAAGTTAAAAACTATTTTAAAAATAAATAGTAACAAAATATTTTTAATTGAATTAAAGAATATAAGTAGTTATAAAAAATTTTATAATTTATTAGAGAAATATCCTACTAAAAAGTTATATGTTATGAGTTTTTCTAACAGGTTAATAAATAATGTTAATTTAGATAATAGACATTATAAAATAGGCATATTAAATTATGTTTTAAATACTAGTTTAGATATTAAAAAGTTAGATTTTGTCGTCATATTAAATAGTTTATTAAATAAAACTATTATTAATAATTTAAAAGGTTTAGAAATATTTTCTTATGGTTTATTCGAAAAAAAAGATTATGATGAAGTATATTATATTGTAGATAATTAATTATTTATATCTTGTTAATCTTTTAATTTTACTTCTATCATAATCCATAACATGAGGATTAAAAATTATTTCTTGATTACTTTGACCATTAAATATTTCCCGGTTCGTATTTCTTGTAGGAATAATTATACCTTTACTAATTAATGGTTCAATCATCGTATCATATATTTCTTTGTAGTGTTTCTTATCATTATAACGATTATAAAATGTTGCAAAGTCCGCCGTAGTTATTAAACCATTCATCGAAAGTAAATATAATAATGATTGATAATCTAGACTACTTAATTTACTATTTGTACTATTTGTTATAACTTCCATAATATATTCTTTTTCTAATTCGGCTTGGACTGTTTGTAACATAAATTCAATAAAATAAGAAATATCTTTGTATTTTTTCACATCCATTATAGTTCGGTCATATTTAGAACCTTGAAAAGCAATACCTCGATTAAAGATAATATATGAATAAGCCTTTTTATTCAGTAAATACCACATTGATAAAGTTCTTGAAGTCCGGCCATTAACATCAAAATAAGGATGGATATAAACAAAGTAGAAGTGGAGTATTTGACTTTTAATATATTCATCAGTTAAAGTCTCACTATAATCCGCATTATTTAAAAATTCAAAATATTTTTCCATAAATTCATCTATTCTTTGTTCATTTATTCCTTCATCAGGATTACTTAAGTTACCATTAAAAAGAATATATACTTTAGCATTCCGATAATATTCACCCATTCTTTTTAAATCTTCTTCTTTTAATAATCCTTTAGATAAAATACTATATAATTTCTTTAATGTATCTTTATTAATGTTTTTATTATTTAAAATATAATGATAACCATGATATAAATTTAAAATTCTTTTAACTTGTTCACTATCACTTTGACCATATCTTTTCGCAATTATACTTTCCACAATTCTAACATCATCAAAATAACCTTCCACTTGATTATTAGCTTTTAACTCATGCGAAAACATTACATTTTTAGCCACTGTTTTAGTGTTTAAATGTTTATTTTGATGAATAAATTCTTCTAATTCATCTTTGGTTTTACTAAATCTATCTTCTCTGATTTTTAAATGCATCCCATTTTCAAATGTCAATGGTAATGTTGCCATAATTGTAACCCCCCCTTTTGATTTGCTTGTTATTATACCAAAATATCGGTAAAATAGCAAATTTTTCAAACAATTTTCCGAACAATGTTTTGTTGATAAAATTAAAAAATATAGTATAATTTTGAATATGAAAGGAATTAAAATTATGGACAATAATCTAAATAAGAGTATTTATTCATATGCTTTAGAATTTAATGATGAAGATGTAATAACTTTTTATGATGCAGCGAAAGTATTATTAAAGGGACTTGACTGTATAGTTTGTCGGGAGAGTGCTGCCGATATTCAAGGATATTCCAATGGTGGTTTTCGCCATCAAATATATGTTTATTCTGAAAAAGATTTTAGTCTTCCATATGTTAAGTGTTTTATAGTAAAAAATTTAGATAAAATTCCTTTTATTGATTTTGATGGGGTAAAAGTATCACCTATTAATAATGCAATTATTGATATGTTAAGCAGCAATGATACAGATACTCAAGTTTTGTATGAAACTTTTGCTGATTATTATTGGGAAAATAACGAATCATATAAGGGGTTAGTAATTCCAAAAAAATTAAAAAAGAAAGCTGAACATTATATGGAAGAGGGAATTTTATTTTATGAATAATGTTTTAAATAAATTATGTCAAGTAAGGTGGTAGAGTCTACTATTTTATAATATTTTAGTGTATAATTTAATTAG